>CACOFO010000003.1 GCA_902626435.1 uncultured Prochlorococcus sp. | reverse complement strand
TTAGATTTAAGAAATTCACTGAAAGAAATAGGGCAACCACTAATAATAAGGACAGGAAATGTAATTAAAATATTTGAGGAAATCAGCTCTAAATTTAATGTAGTAGGTATATATAGTCATCAAGAAACGGGAGATTGGCTTACTTATAAAAGAGATCAAGAAGTTAAATTATGGGCTGCAAATAAAAAAATAATTTGGAGAGAATTTTTACAGTTTTCTGTATTTAGAGGAAATATAAATAGAGATGATTGGTCTAAAAAGTGGAAAAAAAATGCTGAGAGAGAATTAATTAAAAGACCATTAAGAATTAGTCCAATTGATTTTGATATTGGGAAAATACCCGACGAAAAAATATTTTCTTTTGAAAAGGATGAATGCAAAGGGAGATTAAAAGGAGGAAGAAAAAAAGGAATTGAAAGAATGCAATACTTTTTCAATGAAAAATTAAATTCATATTCGAAAAATATTTCAAGCCCAGAAAAATCTTTTGATAGCTGTTCAAGATTATCTCCTTATATTAGTTGGGGATGTATTTCATTAAAAGAGATTTTTTATCAAGCAAATTTACGTAAAAATAATAATTCCATAATGTTTAAGAGTAGATTAACTTGGCATTGTCATTTCATTCAGAAACTTGAAAGCGAACCAGAATTAGAATTCTGTGATTTCCACCCCTATTTTAAAAACAGTAGAACAAAAAATACTGAATTACTTTTTTTATGGAGTCAAGGTAATACTGGTTATCCTTTTATAGATGCTTGTATGCGTTCATTAAACTTTAATGGATGGATTAACTTCAGAATGCGCGCAATGCTAATGTCTTTTGCAAGCTATAATTTATGGTTGCCTTGGCAAGATTCAGGTTCAGAATTAGCAAATAAATTTGTAGATTATGAGCCAGGAATACATTGGAATCAATGCCAAATGCAGTCTGGAACAACCTCTATAAATACTAATAGAATTTACAATCCAATTAAGCAGGGTAAAGATCATGACCCTGAGGGGACATTTATAAAGAAATGGGTACCAGAATTAAAAAACGTAGCCATTAATTTTATTCATGAGCCTTGGTTACTAAGCAAATTTAATTGTGACGAATACGAGAAATTAAAATACGTTAAACCAATTGTTGATATTCCTAAAACATCTAGGGAAGCCAGGAAAAAAATTCAAGAAATCACACAAAAAAAAGGATACTGGGATATATCAAAAAAAATATATTTGAAGCATGGCTCAAGGAAAAAAACAGCCATCAATAAAAGACCCAAAAAAAACAATAACAAAAAACAACTCCAATATGAATTAAATTTAGGAATTTAAACTTCAATTAATTATTTTTTATTTCTAAAATTAAATTCTTCATTAATAAAATAATCAGGCAATAAATTTGGCAAATTCATTATTAATAAAATCCACATTCATTTTTTACAAGCTTTAACCTAGGAAAATAAAATAAAAACCATGACAAAACCTACTAACGAGCTTAAGTCAACTCCTTTCACAGAAGTTATAGAGCTAGAAAGGATAGTTACTCCTGATGAAGAGAAAAGAGTTGATCATATTTTTGTAAGAAGAAAGAAGATATGTACACGTCATCCTGAAGGTTTTGCAACTGAAGAAATTGCAAGATTTGATGTAGCCTGGCCGGAAGAGCCAAAAGAGGAATTAAAAGAGTCAGCCAAAGAAGAGGTGGAAATCAGCACTAATTAATTATGTCAAGTAGATTTGAGTGGGACGATACCAACAGTTCAGGTATTTGGTGGAGTACCAATGTGAGTATTAGAGATGAGTGTATTTTGCTCAAAGAAGATACTGAATGCGAAGATTCTGATATTGTGGAATTACTCAGGAGCATTGCACAAAATATTGAGGATAATGGGCTTTAGAATATTTAAGCATTAAAATATTTACTAAAGATGTTTTAGAGCCTCAATTAATTTAATTGTTATACCTTTTTCACTCATTGAATGTCCAGCATCATCAACAATAATCAATTCAGAATTCTTTAATTTTTTATTCAGATCCCAGGCACTTCTCACAGGGCATACTATGTCATATCTACCTTGTATTATTTTTGTTGGTATCATTTCTATGATTTTTATATTTTTTAAAATAAAATCATCTTCTAAAAAAATATTATTAATAAAATAATGACATTCAATTCTTGCAAAGGCATCTGAAAAAGAATTAACTTGAGACTTATCAAAATCGAATTTTTTATTTATTAAATGACTAGTTGAGAGTTCCCATTTTGTCCAAGCTGCTGCTGCTTTTGATCTAAGATTCGCATCTGAAGATGTTAGATATTTATAAAAAGAACTTATCAAATCATTCCTTTCTTCTTTTGGGATTACAGAAATATATTCTTCAAATTCACTAGGGAATATTTCACTCGCACCATATTGATAAAACCATAACAATTCAAACTTTCTACATAAAAATATTCCTCGCAAAGTTAAGCTAATAACTCTTGAGGGATTTTTAATTGCATATATAAGTGAAAGTGTAGAGCCCCAAGATCCACCAAACAAATGCCAACTATCTATTTTTAATAGCAGCCTTAATTTCTCAATATCATCAACCAAATGATAAGTTGTATTTTCTTTTAATTCGGAGAAAGGAGTTGAAGAACCGCAACCTCTTTGGTCAAATTGAATAATATCGAATTTATCTGGATCAAAGTATCTTCTATATCTTGGTTGACTTCCTCCTCCTGGGCCTCCATGAATAACAAGTATTTTTTTACCATTTGGATTTCCAGATCTTTCCCAATAAATAGTATGAATTTCACTAACTTTTAAAAAACCCTTTTCCCTTACTTTAATTTCAGGAAACAAGACTTGATCTTTCATTTTGAAATATTTTTAATCAATTTATAGGTCTATATTATCCAAAAATAAGTACATTTTAGAAATGATTGCAAAAAAAAAAGGACTGTTTGTACAGTCCTTTTTAGATATCTCATTTCCTTCTTACAGGATATAAATTTACATATTTTAAAGTCTATTTACTCATAAACCTAGAATACGTGAATTAGGGGATTTCTCTCGATCATTTTAGTCCCTATTGTCGCTAGTAATTATAAAGCGAAGTCTTATCAGACTAATTGATTAGACATTAATTCTCGAATAATCCCATTCTCAGGAATACGCTTCCTATATTTTGGAATTTGCTAAATTTCAGGCGGACTATCAATCATTTTAGATTGCCTCCGAACTCAACATTTATAAATTACTTCTTTTTATATTTTCAGTAAATCCGTAAATATGCTGATTTACTTTTTTCTTAATCTGTAAGAGAATTTTAATGATCTTTTGTTTTTTGTAGATAAATATAAAAATTTAAGTCTTAATACCCTCTTATTCTGATTCATAAAGCAAAATAGATTCTATAACTCTTTTATCACTATCAGAAAGTTTATAATCATCCAATTTCCACTGAACAAATTTGAAACACTCATCAATAGAAGGATTCTTATCCCGGCACTTACGCCACTCTCTAATCCAATCTGCCAAGGCAAAAGTTATTTTTGTAGTAAGCATATTTACCAATCGGGATAATTAAAATCTCCGCCAAGAGGTTCTTCAAAAAATTCGCCTTCGCTTATACCTTTATCATATTTTTCAATAACCTTTTTATAAGATGCTATTGAGGGAACTAAATCTCCTACATATATGGGTTCCATAGAAATTGTTATAATATTTTTAATTACCTATTATTTTATATAAGTATTTAATAAATAGATTATTTATATACATTATGGATTTCATCAAAAAAAACAAAATTTTAACTATAATGGCGGCAATTGCAGTTTTATCATTTGCATTGGAAAAAGCAGGGATAATACACCCATAATTAGTTAAATTTTTTGATAAATACTTCCTAATGAAATACGTAAACAGATACTATTACCGCAAGAATAAGCAATGGAGATAATAATGTAAAAATTAAAGTTGAAAGATTAATAAGCATAAATTTTAAAAAAATACATAAATTTAATAAACATCACTTTTACGCATTTGCAATAAGTAAAATTTAAATTATTACGATATAAAAAAACATTTGAATAAAGAAAGATATAAAGAAGAATATGAAGAGGGCTCCAACTTATTATGGCCTAGTGATAGAGAAGATAAAATAACTAGGCAATTTTATAAAGATTTATCTCATCTTTCAAAAAAGATAAATTATGGTAAAAAGGAAAAGCTAAATCTTTTTGAACAATTATTGAAAATAACAAAAGGCAAAGGTTGGGGGTAATTAATATTCAAACTAAAATGAAAAATATAATAATATTATTTAAAAGTTTTTTTCTTTTAAGACCAAGATTTTTATCCACTATATTTTTTATTCCAATTCTTTATGGCATTGGCTGGGCTTTATCTAAGCCATTATTATTGTTAAATTTTGAAGAAGATAATTTACCCTTAATTGGTACTATTATTACTTTCTTACTTTTTATCTTTTTACTCCCATATTGGTTTTATATCAGACGGAACATATCAAGTGCATGGGTAATTCTTGGGATAAGTAAAGACAAATTTTTAAAAAACTTTTTCAATTTTTCACAAGGCATTTTATTTGCTTTAGTTTTAATAATTCTAATTCTGGTACCACTGTTACAAAGAAATTATATTTCTTGGATAGGTGAATTCTCCCCTAGCATTTTGTTAAATTCTATTTTACTTGGATTAGGTGTTGGTTTCGCAGAAGAAATAATTTTTAGAGGCTGGTTACTAGAAGAATTAAAGTTTGAATATGGTACAAAAATATCCATAGCCATACAAGCTATAGTTTTTAGTTTTGTTCATAATTTCTCAAATGAGCTCTTTTGGAATATGATTGGATTACGTTTAGGATTTATTTTACTAGGGATATTTCTATCATTAGTAAGAATTAGAGATCAAGGTTCTTTGTGGAATTGCATAGGAATTCATGGAGGACTTGTGGGTATTTGGTTCTTTATAAACAACGGATTAATAGAATTCAAAGAAAATACACCTTCTTTCTTAGCAGGGCCTTTTACATTAAATACTCCAAACCCAATAGGAAGCTTTAGTGCAATTTTAATATTACTTTTTTTATGTATTTTTTATGCAATAAAATCAAAAAAGATTTTCTCTAGACCTTTTAATTAGATATAAATACCGATTGATTTTTGATAAATAATTGTCAGATTTAAAAAAGCTTAATACTTTTATGAACTTTGAGGCAGGAATAAGATTTATTATCTTTTTAGTAATTTTTGGATTTACAAACTATCTAATGATGTTGAGAAGATATGAAAACTACATCAACAAAAAGAAATTATTACAACATAAAAAAATTTCCAAGCTATATCCTAAAGGTTCATTTATTTTCTGAAATTAGAAAAATTTATTTTTGAATTTACTCACCATTTTTTACTAGTTTTTTACCAACCTTCATTTAACAATTTTTGCCATAATAATCTTGCTTCTTCAATAACAAACTTTTTTCTAGTTTTCATTAATGGAGGATTTTCCCATTAAATTCTCATAAGGATCCCTTCTGCAATAAAAATATAAGCAGTAGATTTATAAGAATGCTCTTTATCTTTATAAAAAAGCATCTCCCCTACAAAATTGGAGTCAATTAAAAATCATTATTTGAATTCAATAAACCAAAATGAAATGAAATTAATCTATAACTGATATTGATAAACATGTTAGACCAAAAGATAGGCAAGAATAAAATAGCCAATTAAATAAAGAGGAATGATCTACATAAATCCAAGATGTTTGGGTATGATCAATCATTTCAGAGATTGATGCTAATCCAAGAGAAATAAAACCGAAGGGTATTGTTTTGTTATTGATTATATGATTGAATTTATTGATTGATCTGATTCCTAATATTATGGGGATGATTGCCGCTTGAATATGGGCTAATAATAAAAGGGAAAAAAACAAAATAAATCCTTGAACTCAATTCATCTAAAGTTTAAATATAAAAACTATTTTCAGGTTAATTTAGTAGAGAAAAATACCACTGCCCAATTATTATAATCAAAATTGTAACAACAAAAGGGAAAGCAGGATATCTTGTTTGAAAATTAGCAGGTGGCCAAGGAGACCAAGATATTAATCTTCCTTGAGATTCATTTGTGGAATTTAAAGTTTTTTTCTTTTTTGGAGCTTGTTTTTCTGTCGCAAATCCTTTACTCATATCTAACTAAAAAATTAATTTTAACAAAAGCATAAAAAAGATTGAGAGTCTTTTTTGACATTTTTTCTAACTTTTCCAGAGAGAGAGAGGAGGAAGCATCTTCATACCCATGTTACCCTTGGGGTAAGGTGGTTTTCAAAAATAGTTTTTCCATTTATCACAATTATTGGTCTGATGAGGCTTAAGTATATTAGATTAGTGAGCAACTTTAAATTTTGATAATAATCGAGTAAATCGGATAAAAGCGTTAAATTTAATTTCTCTATCTTAAGATTTTTGATTAATTAAATGTTTTAAAAGAATTTTCTAGTAATTTGTTTAATTCTAAAAGTTCTTCTTTGGTAAATTCACGATATTTTCCTGTTGGGATGTCTAAACTAATATTCATAATTCTTACACGCTTTAATGATTGCACTCTGTAACCTAATGCCTTACACATACGCCTAATCTGACGGTTTAGTCCTTGAGTAAGTATGATCTTAAATTTTTTTTGCCCCAATTGCTTTACGAAACAATCCCTAGTTACGGTGCCTAAAATTTCAACACCATTGCTCATACTTTGAATAAAGTTTCTATTAATAACACGATTAACGGTTACAATGTATTCTTTTTCATGATTATTTCTAGCTCTAAGTATTTTATTTACGATATCTCCATCATTAGTTAAAAAAATAAGACCCTCACTTGGCTTATCCAATCTTCCAATAGGAAAAATTCTTTTTGGATAATTAATAAAGTCTATAATATTGTCGGGCTCTACTTTTCTATTGGTTGTGCATACAATTCCAACAGGTTTATTAAAGGCTAAGTAAATATTTTTTTGTTTTGTTGATTTATCTATTCTTTGACCTTCGACTTTAACTTGATCACCTTCCTCTAGCTTGGCCCCTATTCTGGGAATTTCACCATTAATGGTTACTTTCCCTTCCTCAATTAGTTTATCTGCAACTCTTCTAGAGCAGTAACCGACTTCACTTAAATACTTGTTTAATCTGGTAGCCATTTTGAATATTTTTTTTTGCTATAAAAATAATCTAATAGGAACTTATTTTAGATTGACTGTCAACCAAATTATTTTTTTATTGATGTGCCGAATCTGTGCCACGTTCCCTCATCTGATTAGATTAAATAACGCGATATCTAGTGAATTATGGTCTAAATTATAAGCAACAAAAAAAAACTCCAAGGAATAGTTTTTTACAAAGTAAGTTGTAGGCAACGGAGGGGGTGGGATTCGAACCCACGGTGCCCTTGCAGACACGCTAGTTTTCAAGACTAGAGCCTTAAACCACTCGACCACCCCTCCAGGCGAAAAATATTAAATTTTTAACTTTTTAATTATATCAAAAGGTGGTTAATTTTTTCGGAAACAGTTCGGAAACGCATGTCAAGATAGATATGAAATCTATTGCCACAACTAAAACTAAATCTAGCTTTCAAGACTAGAGCCTTAAAGTCCTCGACCACATCTCCAAAGGACAAAATTGTTCCAATAAATTAAAAATCTTTAATTTATGATTTTTATTAAAAAAATATATTTAAAAAGTTTTTAAGAGCTACTAAAAGGCCATTATTTTAAAACAATGAATACTTGTAAGAGTTTATGATGAGTTATCTATCTGCACTATGTAGTGTAATGTTGTGCAAATTTTTCTAAAATTTTAATATGTACAAATTTACTTTTATAAATTAAGGATAGATCAAGAATAAAAGTCTTTGAACCATTTGAAAATGTTTCTAGACCTTCACTAAAAATTGATGCAATGATGATTTCTTATGGTTGCGTTTATAAAAGATTAAGTAAACCAGTAATAAAAGGTAGCAGAGTAGAGACAATAGAAAATGCAAGAAAAGAATATAAACAGCTTATAGAAGAAGGTTAGAAAAGGACCAGCATTTTTAGAAGTTATTTTTAGGGATTAAAGTCAACTTCCCAATGCATTAGATAATAACTTAAAACGTTATATCCATTGCAATTCCGGAACTTGTAAATTTTAAAAGCGAAATGATGGAAATCAGCATCATAGAAAAATGCCCAGCCAAAATAAATAGCAAGTCCAGTTATAAAGAAAGGAGCATATTGAAGCCAATGCTTTCAGACTTGTCTACACCATTCTTGTCAAAATTTGAATTAATCATTTAAAGGATTGGATATGCTATCCATCCAAATAAGCTGTAGTTAATAATAACAGCCATGAAGCCTATCATTGCCAGTCTTCCATTTGTTCTCTCCGCAATAAACCAATAGCTATTTGGCCATTCAAATTTAGTCATATGAGATATTTGATCTTCTGAAACTTTTATTTCTGCAGGAGCATTGTCTTGATCAAGATAATAATTACTATCTGGGTAATAGCTTTCGCTTCGAATATTGTCTTCTTTTTTTTTAATCATTTTATTAAAATTTGAATTTTGTATATCTTAAAAACTAAAAAGGCAAAATAGGGTAAAAACATTTTTAAATACCAGTCAAATCTAGTCAGCACCATAAAATTTATCCAAAGTTGACATTTTGTTGAAATAAACCAAATAAGTTGTTACCAACTATGGCAGCGATTATTAAAACGAAAGCAACAATGGCGAAAAGAGCACTTACATCTTTAATGTCATAAGGTGCTTTAAATAAAGGTTTCTGGTCTGCCATGGTTATGAGATCTATAAACGCTATTAAATCACATTACTTTAGTACTTGTTAGAAGTATTAAATGATTTTTCAGATTATATTTAGACAAAAAAAACCACTAAAAGTGGCTTTTTTATTTATTGGATAAATAAACTAGCTTGTGTAGGCTTTTCCTCTATAAGTAAGTTTATTGTGTTGCTTTTTAGCTACTTCTTTGTTCTGGACGTACTTTTGTCCTCTGTAAATTAGAGTCAATTTTTAAGCTCCGGTTTCGCTTAAGTCCCCGTTCCATGGCTTAAGTCGATTTGCGGCTTGCTATACGCAAGTTGAACGTTTTGGTAGCGATTGCTACAGTTTAATAATAACATTCAAGAAAATTATCCGTCTATTTTTTTAATAAATAAACTTAAATATTTTAAAAATGAAATAGGCGCCTACTAAAGATATTTATGTTTTTTCTTTATGTAGTTTCTTGCAGGTTACATTTTGTTCGTTTTTGAGAGGTATTTTTTATTTAATGAACTTTTAAATGTAAAATTCTTAAGATTATAAAATTTGTTTTATGTTTTCTAGAAGCAAAAAACCTACAGTAAAAAAATCCGCAATAGTTGAAGAGACTCCATTATTTGCTCAATTACTACCATTCGCAAACAGAATGAATGATAAGGTTCAATTGGTAAATGCTTTGGCTTTTACTTTTATTATGGGATTCTCAATTTTTGGAATTGCTCTATGGAAACTATCAGGGCTGACTTAATTATTAAATTTTTGCAAAGCATCAATTTTTGATTCTTTGTTTTTAATTATTGTTATTAACCATTTGGAGGCTAGCCCTCTAGATATTGATCTATTTTTTAGAAATCTACATATATAAACATGTAGATTTTTTTCGTTTTTGGAGTTAAATTTTTCCTCAAAATCTAAGATAGCCTCTTCTGAGGTTCTTTTTCTTAGCTCATCCACTAATGCATGACTAGAGGAATCATTAAATAAGTTACCAATATTTAAGCTTAATGTCATAAATAATTTATGTCCCTATTTAAGAGGTAGCCATAAATTAAACTTTTAAAAACTAATTTATATTTTTTATTTACAAATAATTCAAAAATTAATCTTTTGGTTTAGCCAGAGGAAGTAGGCACTTATCTGAATCACAACCTGCTGGTCCTGCTTCAGATAGTTCTCCAACATCATATTTATTAAGAGCGTCAAAGAAATCATTATTAACTTTCCTTTCTATAACTTTATTTTGCAATGATATAAATTCATCTTTGCTTATTGGTTCAAAGGGTAATCTTGGGAAAGTAGCGTTGGCACTAAATCGAGCTAGCAATGCCGCTGAAATATATCCCTCATTATTTTCTATCGCATCATGAATAGCCTTAGCTAAATCTTCTATTTCATTTTCTCTGAATTCTACAGTTGCAGAGGTATTATGCTCTGTGTAAAATTTTTGCACTTGCATGTAAAAATCGAATTGAGCTAATGCTGAGAAATTATTAATGTCTATTTGGTCTGCACCGTCTATATTTGCCCAACTAACTTCTGTAGGGATTTCAACTAACCATTCTGTGCATCGTGGATCAAATGGATTATCGAGTAAGCGTCCATTTTCATCTTTATCAGATTGAGATGGAACAACTGAGTAACCATAATCCATGCAGGCTAAAGCAATTGGATCATTTTTTCTGAAAGTTATTCTTCTTATGAATCTTTGAGCCTTTGGAGGATGCCATCCAGGAGCTGCTCCAGTAAGAAGACTCTTAGTTCCAGCTGGCTGAACTGTTGTGCATCGATTTGGTCTTCTTAGATTATGTTTATCACAATATTCCCAAACAGTTTCTTTTACTATTTTTCTCCAAGAATTTAGGAATTTAGCTTCCTTCTTTTTGAAAGCCTTACCTTCTTCGCTATTTGGTCTTCCTGCTTCCCACCACTTCAACCATGGTGTCCCAAAAGCATGGACGCAGAAATCAAATAATCCAGTGAAACTTACTCCTACAATAGGATCATATTCCCTACTTTTTCTGTAACGCTCAATTTCAAACTCATGGTTGAGTAAGCAAGCCACCGAAAGAGCTGCTGCTTTAAAAGCCTTTTTTTGCTCTTCAGAATTTTCGGGATCAATCTGATTTAAATGAACTTCAGCCAAATTGCAGTGAAAATCATTTCCTAAGATCTCCCCACAAGGGTTAAGTCCATATCTGCTCATCCTGTGATCTAGCTCTTCTTTAGAAAAAGGACCATAACAATTATTTATCCAATTTCTCGCTTCATCCTTACCTTGTTCTGAGTAGATTTCAATAAATTCCTTTCTCAATTCATCATCTTTGAGAATATCTGCATTTGACCTTGCGATTGCTTCTGGAGCAAATTGAATAGCTCCCTCACCTGAATGAAATTGTTTTGTTACAGCATCCAAAACAGTTTGGTAAGTCGGTTTTGTATGGTAAACCCTGGTATGATTGGCCATCCTTAGGGCATCTTTCTCAGGATCTATTCTCCAATTACCATTCTCATCTTGACTCCATAAATTTTCTTTTGCCGATGCTGCTTCCTGATCATCTGAAGCAAATTGTCTCATCCCAGCGCTTCTTCTTATATTCCCAGCAACTATTGTTACTGCAGCTTCATCAATTAATAAACAACACTCTACTGTACTTAATTTCCGGCCAATTGCCTTTCCAAGAAGTGATGCGACTCTTGAGTAGAGATCTTTCAATTTGATAGGATTTGCCATACCACCAAAACCTTTTAATGATTCTCCAGCAGGCCTAATATCTTCCAAATTAATATAAACATCAATTTCTCTCTCAAGACTCTCGTTACTTGATGCCTCAAGAAGATATTTATAGCTATCCACCCACCCTCTTCTGCTATCTCCAACTTTAATATGAAGATCTTTTCCTTTGATTTCTAATGATGATTTTTCTTCTCTTTGATCTTTAGGAGTTATTCCAACTTCACTCACTGATTTAATATTTAGTTTGTTTATTACCGTAGGTAGATTATTTATAAAATGAGGCTCAATTATTGCACCTGTTCCACATCCCATCATTGCTAAGTCCATCATCAAAGCAAAGGCTTCCCAATCAATCAAGTTTGTTGAAGTACAGTTGTATGCCCCAGAGAAATTTTGTTTTTTATTAATCCAAGGAGTTCCTCCAATCCATAACCATCTCCCAGAAGGTTGGGCTTTTTGATTACTTTGCATCTCTCTCATTAGGATCAATTCATTATCAGAAAGTTTTCCTAATTCTTTTAATCCAGATAAATTTCTTTCAACTACTTCACTCCAGTTCTCCCTTTTGCTAGAGGTAGTTTTTCTACTGTAAGATCTGAAAAAAACAGGATAAGCAGCTGGCGCAGTCTTTGGAAAATCATCTTTTTTAAGATTATTGGAATTGCTCTCTGAAAAAGCTTTATTTGGTGCAACAGTCACGATAAAAAAAACGTATGAAAATAACACGTACTGGAAGAATAACTCTACCTGTGGCGTCTGCAACCATTCTTACCACTATTTAACGGTTTGTGTAGAATTATGTTAAATATGAAATCTTTGTTTCAAGAAAGAAGATGGAAAGAATACCTGAACCTGAATTAATGGAAGAAAAAAAACAAGTAATTTCTTATGACGAAGCTGATTTTTCAGAAGGGGAAGTTCATCTAATTAATCAAATAAATCATTATCTTTTAAGAAAAAATATTCCTTTAGGCGAAAATGATTTAATAGTTGATTTAGGATGTGGCCCAGGAAATATTTCTGAGAAGTTAGCAATAAAATGGCCTAATACTGAAGTAATTGGAATAGATGGTTCTAGAGAGATGATTTCTAGAGCAGAATATAATAAAAATATTTCTACTAATAAAAAAAAATTAAAAAATCTACGCTACATTTGCTCTGATATAAAAGATATTAAATCTAATAATTTTTTAATTAAAAAAGGAATTAGTTTACTTGTAAGTAACAGTTTGATCCATCATATTACTAATCTTGAAGATTTCTTCAACACGATAAGAAGTTTGTCTAGTAATATCACTGTAAATTTTCACAAGGACTTGAAAAGGCCATTAGATGAAAAGTCCGCTTTAGAACTCAAAGCACAATGTTCAACTAAATATAATGAGATTTTAACTAATGATTATTATGCATCTTTAAGAGCTTCTTATACTTTTAAAGAGTTGAAAAATTTCATTTTGGAGAATAATCTATCCTCTTTAGATGTGTTTGAAGAAGGTGATAATTATTTAATAGTCTATGGTAATGTTTAAGAACTAAGTAAAAGGTCCTTATATTATAAAGATGAACTTAGGTACTAAAATTTTAAATAATAAAGAAATACTGGACGCTGTAAATAAAAGAAGAAATTTTGCCATCATTTCACATCCAGATGCTGGGAAAACTACTCTTACTGAGAAACTTCTTTTATATGGAGGTGCTATTCAACAGGCCGGAGCAGTAAAGGCTAGGGGTAATCAGAGAAAAGCTACATCAGACTGGATGGAACTTGAGAAACAAAGAGGTATTTCTATTACATCAACTGTATTGCAATTTGAATATGAAAGATCAGTCATCAATTTATTAGATACGCCAGGTCACCAAGATTTCTCCGAAGATACTTATAGAACATTAGCTGCTGCTGATAATGCAGTTATGTTGGAAGATGCTGCTAAAGGATTAGAGCCTCAAACTAGAAAATTGTTTGAAGTTTGCAAGATGCGAAAAATACCAATATTTACTTTTATAAATAAAATGGATAGACCCGGAAGAGAGCCATTTTCTTTACTTGATGAAATTGAATCAGAACTTGGATTAAATACTTTGCCTATTAACTGGCCAATTGGGAGTGGTGAGGAATTTAGAGGTGTTATTGATAGATTTTCGAGAGAGGTTATTTTATTTGATAAAGCGGTGAGAGGGAAACAATCGAATGAGAAAAGATTAAGTCTTGAAGATAAAGAGCTATCAAAATATGTAGAGAGAGATTTACTTGCAAATGCACTTGAAGAATTGGAGGTTCTTGATGAGGCAGGATCGAAATTTGAAAAAGAAAAAGTTTTTAATGGCTCTTTAACTCCAGTTTTCTTTGGATCGGCCATGACTAATTTTGGTGTAAGGCCATTTTTAGATAGTTTTTTAAAAATGGCTCAAAAGCCAACTTCAAGAAATAGTAATAAAGGGGATGTTGAACCTGCAAGCGATGAATTTAGCGGGTTTGTTTTTAAGCTTCAGGCAAATATGGATCCAAAGCACAGAGATAGGGTTGCTTTTATAAGAGTTTGTAGTGGAAAATTTGAAAAGGATATGTCAGTTAAACATTCTAGAACTAAGAAAACAATTAGATTATCAAGACCACAAAAAATATTTGGACAAGATAGAGAAGTAGTCGATGATGCCTATCCTGGAGATGTCATTGGCTTGAATAATCCAGGTATGTTTTCTATTGGAGATACTCTTTATACTGGTTCATATCTGGAGTACGAAGGTATACCATCATTTAGTCCTGAAATATTCAGCTGGCTAAGAAATCCGAATCCCTCAGCATTTAAAAACTTTAGGAAGGGAGTTAATGAACTTCGTGAAGAAGGTGCGGTTCAGATTCTTTATGACTTTGATGAGAGCAAAAGAGACCCCATTCTCGCAGCTGTTGGCCAATTGCAGTTGGAAGTAGTGACTCACAGGTTAAAAAGTGAATATGGTGTAGATGCAAATCTTGAATCTATGCCATATCATTTGGCTAGATGGGTTTCTGATGGATGGCCAGCTGTTGAAAAACTAGGAAGAATATTCAATTGTAAAATAGTTAAAGATTGTTGGAATAGGCCAGTTATTCTTTTTAAAAATGAGTGGAATCTAAATCAATTTGTTGAAGATAATGATCAGTTAAATTTAAAGAAAGTTGCTCCCGTTGTTAGTGGAGTCGAACCAATTGTTCTATAAAGCCTTAATGGATTATAAAATTGGTTAATCTATTAGTATTGGAAAAAAATTTTGGATTCAAACAGTAATAAAAACAATAGCGAAAAATCACCTTATGAAATTTTAGGTGTAAAAGAAGGTGCTGCCTTTGAGGATATTCAAAGGGCTAGAGATCTTAAAGTTAAAGAGGCTGGTGAAGATTTGATTTTGAAAGCAAAAATAGAATCCTCATTCGATCAATTACTGATGGGGAGTTTGAAAGCAAGACAATCAGGAAATGTAAGCTATGAAGCTGTAAGTGCTTCAAAAAAAGAGAAACAAATTAATCAATTTACCAATAATAATTTCCCACTGCTTTCTAAGATAAAAAATTTAAATAATAACTCTAAGAACTCAAGTCAGTATAGTCTGCCAAAAATAACGCCCCCCTCATTTGATAATCTTTCAATAAAAATATCTATTGGGCTATTATTTTTGATTTTGTTATTTATTAGTCCAGACTCTAGTAATAGACTTTTGCTCTCTATCTCAACATTAGTACTTACCTATACTCAAATTAAATCGGGGAAAAGATTTATAGGTTCTCTAGGTTGGAGTGTTACCTTTCTTTCGATTGGATTAATATTCGGTGGATTACTTGAAAATAATTCTTTCATTCAGGAAGTATCAAACAATTCTTTATCAATACAGAAAATTCAAAGTATTCCAGCCATGGTTATTTTATGGCTTGGAGTGATTTTCTTATAATTTATTTTCTATTATCGATTTAATTTCTTCATAATTTATAAGATATTTATTCTTACAAAATTCACAAACCAATTCTGCTTTGCCATCTTTCTTTAGGATGTCCTCCAACTCACTTTTATCAAGCATTTTCATTGCATTTAAACTTCTTTGTTTAGAGCACTTGCATTTGAAAATAACCTCTTGTGAACGAGCTTTTTCAGATATGGATTTATCGTCAATATCGGGAAATATATTTCTTATTAACGAAAGAAGATTATCTTTTGACTGAAATAAGTCTTCGCTAAAAGAATTAATTTCTTTACATCTTTCTTCAAGAAGTGAAACTAGTAAAGGGTCAGTGTCTTTTTTAGGTAAAACTTGAGCTAATAAACCACCACTGCAAATAACACATTTATTTTGAATTTTTTCTCCAATGAATACAGCAGAAGGAGTTTGTTCTGAATGATATAAATATGAAGCCAAATCCTCTGCAATATTCCCATTTACTAATTCAACTGTACTTGTAAAGGGCTCTCCAATGCCGCTATCTCTAATAACATTTAAATAGCCAGTACCTAATGCTTTTGTGAAATCAAAAGAATATTTATTACTATCTATTTTGACTAGATCTAATTCTAAATCAGGATTCCCTACATAACCTCTGACTTTGCCGTCTCTACCTGCATCAACGAGCAATCCCTTCAAAGGTCCGTCTGACCTAACTCTTAAAGTTACTCTTCCATGCATTATCTTCATTGAACTTGCTAAAAGCAGTGAAGCACTAAATGCTCTTCCTAAGATACATGTGGTTAAATAAGAGAGGCCGTGTCTTTTTTTTGCTTCTAGAGAAGATTCTGTTGTTAAGACTGCAACTAATCTAATTCCTCCATTTGCTGCAGTAGCTCGTACTATCCTATCCTTCATAATTTTCTTTCATAAGATTTTTGATTTTCCCTTTTTCCAGAATTAATATCCTAGACGGAATGCCTTCAAATAAGGCAGGTTCATGAGTCACAATAATAATTGTATTTTTATTTTTTAGATCAAGAATTAAATTCTTCACATCATTTCTCATTGAATAGTCTAATCCAGCAGTTGGTTCATCAAGTAAAAGAATTGAGGGGTTTCTAAGAAGCTGAACTGCTACAGCTAACCTTCTTTGTTGTCCGCCACTTAGTTGTTCTGGAGGTTGTGTTAAATTAATTTTTTTCAGACCAACCTTATTTAAAACTATTTCTATATTTTTCTCTTTTAAAGATTTATGGCCCATTTTTAATTCTTTTCCAATTGTTGTACCTATAAAGTATCTTTCAGGAAATTGGAATACTACTCCGCAAAACCATCTTCTTTGCCTAGAAGATAGAATTTTATTATTCCAAGTAATTTTTCCTTTTTGTGGATTTGTTAATCCGCTTATTATTTCGAGAAGTGTTGTTTTACCAGAACCACTATTGCCGCAAATTAAAATAATTTCATTTTCATGAACTTTTAAATTTAGATTATTTATTATTTTTTTTTCACCAGTTTGAGGTTGATAAGATATTTCTTTTAAATCAAGCATTATTAATTAAGTTAGAAGTATAAATTTTAATCTAGTAATAACTTACTTATAATAGCTATAGATCTAAAAAGCTATTAGTCAATATGAATATTATTTTTAGAGAAGTTGATCCTTTTAATTGTTGGATATGGATAAGGTTTTCAGAATCACCAACTCAAGATGAAAAAAGTTATTTAGATGGTGTTTTTGATAGTTGGTACGTTTTAGGAAGGTTAGGGGGATTTAATTCTGAAAATTTGCAAACTCATGAAGAGGGTTCCGATTTAAGTTGGATGCCCTACGATAATGACCAAAAAAACGCATCTCTTCCAGCTTTAATGCATAATTTAGGAATTATGGAATATCAAAACCTATGGGGAAGATGTTGGGTTGATTTTGGAACTTCAGACTCCCTTTCAATAGATATATTAATTAATTCTTTGAATGAGATATCAAATAATTATGTAAAAATCGAAGATTTAATTATTGGTGGTGAAAATGATGATTGGGCAATTGAAGAACATGAAGATTTAGTTTTCAAAGATTAAGTGTTTTAGATGGAAGACTTAACAAGATTAATTATTTCCCATGAAAGAATTGATAATATTAGCAACAATAATTTGCCACTGACTTATGAAGAGGCTCATTACATAAATAAAGTAATGAGGATAAAAAATGGTAAAGAAATATTTATAGGTAACGGAGAGGGTTCATTATGGAAAGCTATAAAAGTCAAAAATGATTGTTTAGAAATAAGTCAATTTAAAAAACCTTACTTTTTTCAAGAGCAAGAAATTTACTTATTAGGTATAGCTGTTGTTATACCTAAAAGTGGTTTTGAGGATATTTTGAAAATGTGCACTGAAATAGGAATTGATTTTATACAACCATTATTTTCAGAAAGACAAGTAAACAAAAATTTAAATTTTACGAAAAAACTTTTGAGATGGAATTCCATTATCAAAGAAGCAGTTGAGCAAAGTGAGAGATTATGGAAGCCATCTATTTTAAATGCTATGGACATTATTGAATGGCTGAAAATTAGAGATAATCAAGAAAGAGTTTCAATTTCTATAACCAGAGAAGATACTCGTTATGACTTAAATCAATGGTTAAGAAAACAGCAAGAATTCGTAAATAAAGGAGGTATCTTTTGGAATGTGATTGGCCCTGAAGGAGGCTGGTCCCCTAAAGAAATTGAATTTTTTAATAAAAATAATATTACCTTTGTGAAATTATCTGATACTATCTTGAGAACTTCAACAGCTAGTATTAACGCATCATCAATCCTAAATCAGTGGAGGATTGATTTGAAATTAATTAGATAAATTATGAGTTTGATTACGAATCAATTTTTTATAGGTTTTTGCATTAATTTTATTTTGATTTATATTTTCTGCAAGATTCCTTTGATGACAAAAGGTGGTTGGTTAAGCGCCGGTATTCTAGGCACAATTTTGTGGGGATGTTTGTCTTGGCAGGGTTGGATGTCAGTTGTTATTTATTTATTATTTGGATCTCTGGTAACTAAAATAGGTTATAAATTTAAAAAAGAACAAGGAATAGCTGAAAAAAGAGATGGGAGAAGAGGCCCTGAAAATGTATGGGGCTCTGCAGCTACAGGATTATTTTTTGCTCTTATGGCTAAATTTAATTTGGCCAACGAAGTTTTGTTCAAAGTAGCCTTTGCTGCAAGTTTTTCAGCAAAATTGGCAGATACTTTTGGTAGTGAAATTGGGAAAAGATTTGGGAAAGATACATATTTAATTACTTCACTTAAAAAGGTTAAGAGAGGAACTGAAGGAGGAATAAGTATAGAAGGAACTTTAGCTAGCATCTTGGGATCAATATTTATGGCTTTTATAATGCTTTGTCTATCAATTATTTCTACAAATTATCATTTCTTAATTGTTATAGTTTCAGGATTTTTTGCAACAGTTTCTGAAAGTATTATTGGTGCTAAATTTCAAAACAAATATAAATTAAGTAATGAATTGGTAAATGCTATTCAGACAAGTATTGCTTCTGTTTTTGCTATCTTTGCTCTTATTTTATATTCATATTTTTTAAATTAATAATATTTAGAAAGACCTAGGATTCTTTCCATTTTGTAAGAATCTCCCAGCTTTTCAGTCTTTGGAAAAGCCAGAAATGACCTTCGGAATTTAGATGAATTCCATCATGCGTAATCCAATTTTTACTCCTTTTATCAGAGTACATTTCTCTAAAAGTAGGAAGAAATGGTACATTCTGATTGAGGCACACTTCCTCCATTCTCCTTTCATAAGAATTACAAAAATCATTTGAGTAGTATAGACATCCAGCGAACGGCATTTTGCTTTCGTCAACAGGTGTCAAACCAATAACAAAGACATTTGTTTGAGAGTTCATTCCATTAATAAGTCTCTCTAATCCATATTCAAATCCATCTATATCTAATTGATGTCTTCCGTTTTTCTGACCGATTGCTGCAGTGTCGTTAAGTCCAACATTTAGCAGGATCGCTTTAGGTTTATTTCTTCTAGTTTCTCCTCTAGATGACCATTCTTTTTCCCATCTAGATGAAACTTTTTCTATCCCATCTCCTCTTACACCGAGTTGATAAATTACTGGCCCATTGTGGTAATTGCACCAATCTTTTCTAAGCCTTTCACACCATCCGCCACCTTCATTATCTCCCCATCCATAAACTGAACTGTCTCCAATTACAACTAGCTGTTTTGGTAAACTAATCACTATAACTGGGAAAAAATAATCACTTGATTCAACAAATTATTCTTACAAATCAAGTTAAACTATTTTTGATTTTACCATTTATTAATTCGCCAACTATTGCAATGAAGCTATAAGTTGTCAAAACTATTGTAACTTCTTGCCATGCGAAGGAACTTAGAGATTCTTGCAATTGCCAACCTAGACCAACACTTCCAATGATCCCAACAATTGCAGTTTCTCTAATAATAATGTCAGATCTATAAGCACAATATGCTAAGTAACTTTTTGCTTGTTGAGAAAATAAACCTAAAAGCCAACTAGTCTTTTTTGAGATTCCTAGAGATTTCATTGCAATGTAATTTCTCCTGTCTTGGCTTTCTAGATTTGTAAAAAGTAATTTGCTTGTAATGCCAGCGTTGTGAAGACCTAATGTTAAAGCTGCTAAAGATAAAGAAGGATTATTAAAAGTTAATAGAATTAGAAGTATTACAGGTGTAGGTATTAAACGGATTAAAAATGCAAAAATTTTTATGAAAAATTTAGAAGTATTGTTGTTAAAAATTCCTATTACTAATGGAGGTAAACTAATTGCGATTCCTGTTGATAAGAGACTTAAAATTATTGTTTCATATATAAGTTTTAAGAAATCAAATAATCCTAAATCTGAGCCTGATTTAAAAAGAGAACTAACGGAATTAAAATTTTCAAAATTATTATTAAAAATAAAATAAAGAAAATATAAAAAAGAAAATAAAATTATTATGAAAAAAACTGCAACAAAAAAAATAGATAGGATTTTATTTGTAGTATTAAATTTTATTTTTTTGAATATTAATTTAGAAAGAATTATCAAAATTGCTAAGGACCACAAATAAGTCCATAACTCCCTAAAATTCAAAGTCTGGAAAGATAAAAAAATACTAGTACCTATTCCTCCAATCCCAAAAAGTCCTAAAATCACTGTACTTCTTATTGAACACTCTAATCGATATAAACCAAAGTTTTTAAATGTATTTATCATTGGATTCCATATTATAGTTAATAAAGAAGAAATTTTAGGAGCATTTATTTGATTTATAGATTCAAATCTTTTGTAGTCAATAGTTTCTAATTGTTCAGCAAAAACTTTTGAATTCACAGCAATATAAGGGATACATATAGCTATTATTCCTATTGAAAAATTTATGCCATATATTTGCATTAATACTATTCCCCAAACCACTTCATGAATAGATCTAATTATTGTTAGAAAAAACCTTATTATGCGGTAGAAAAAATTTGGAATATTAAAGATTTTATAAAAAATATTTGAGGATATTATTCCAAAAATTACTCCAAAAATAATACTTACTAACCAACTAAAAAAACCAATTAGGATAGTTTCATTTAGTCGATTAATTATGATAATAATAATTTCATTATCGATCTTGGGTTTAAATGCGGAAATTAAGAATTCTTGGAATAATTTAAATCCTCCAAAATGAATATTATTTATTAATTGATACCCTAGAGGTATGCAAACCAAAATTGGAAGAAAAGATAATGAGGTATAGTTTAATTTTAATTTATTCAACTAATTAATATATTTTGTCTAAATGAAGCTTCTTTAAGCTGGTTCTTTTGATATTGAAAAAAATTTTACCATCCCTGATTCCAATAACTTTATCGAAATCCTTCAGCAAATCTAATCTATGTAATGCAACTAATGCCGTCTTTGGGGATTTTTTTGTATTATTTTTATCTACATTTTCTAGCAGCAGGCTTTTAATTATTCTTATCAATTTGGGATCTAAATTATTAAAAGGCTCATCTGCAAGTAATATATTTGATCCTTGAATTAATGATCTAGCTATAGCAACCCTTTTTTTTTGCCCCCCCGATAGGTTTCTGATTTTTTTGTCGTAAAGAGAGTTATGAAGTCTACATAATTGCATATATTTATGCGCCTTCTCAAAAGAGCTTATATTAAGCAAATTTTTAAAAGCGAAATAAAAATTGTTTTCCGCTAGTAGTCCACAATTAACATTTTGTTCTGCAGAGAGATCTTCTATTAATCTTAAATCTTGCCAAATAGTTGTTATTTTATTTTTCTGCTTTCTATCTAATTCCTCAAAACTTTTATTGAATAATTTAACCTCACCTTGAGTTGGCTTGATAGTGCCATTAAGTACTGATATAAGTGTAGTTTTACCTGAACCGCTTTTACCTAAAAGTGCAATTTTCTCCCCTGAATTTATTTTTAAATTTATTTTTTTTAGAATTAGATTATTTTTGTATTTATAAGATATATTTTTTAATTCTAAGAGAGTATTATTCATCTAATTTTATTTAATTTCCTCCCGATTTCCTCTATATTTTTATATTGTTTTGCTTCTGCATTTATAAATCTTTTTGCATTGAACATATCTAAAATCCCTTTATGTGATTTTTGCTTTATATCTAAATTTAGAATTACTGATTTAAGTTCGTTTGTAAACCCTTCCCCGAATCTATTTTCAAGATCCCCTTGAGCAATCCAATGATAGTCAACATATTCTGGTGTGATCCAGAATAATTCTAAATTACTTGTTCTTTTGGGATTATTTTTTAGATTGTTTTCCCAAACTTGTTTATTTAAAGCTCCAGCATCAAAAGCCCCGCTATTAACTAAAGCTATAGTGGCATCATGACTCCCACTAAAACCTGCTTTTTTCCCTTTAAAGTGTTTAATTTCTACCCCTGCTCGATTTAAAAAATATTCTGGCATTAATCTTCCAGAAGTTGAGTTTTCAGAGCCAAAAGTAAATCTTAAATTTTTTAGTTCTTTAAGACCTTTAATATTAGAAATTGGATTAAGTTCTAAATTTTTGTTTACTATAAAAACACTTTTAAATTCCTTATCAATATCTCTTTGAGCTATGACAATTGAATTAGGAGTTTGTAGTCTTGCTTGAACTCCTGATAAACCTCCAAACCAAACTAAATCTAAATCTTTAGTCCTAAATCCAGTTACTGCTGCAACATAATTAATAACAGGAATGTATCTTACTTCTACATCAAGTTGTTTGGATAATTCTTTTGAAAATAAATTAAATCTTTTGTCCAAAATATCTTGGTTTTGATCAGGTATTGCTCCAACTTTTAAAACTTTGGGATTTGAAAATACAGGTGATGAAAAAATAGAAAATAATATAGATGAACTGAGTAGGAAATTTTTAAAATTCAACATAAATGACTTTTAATTAATAATATTCAGAAATTGCTTTTTTAAGCCTTTTTAGTCCATCTTTTATTTTGATCTCTGAAACTGCACAAGATATCCTGATGCATTGATCATCCCCAAAAGCTTTTCCAGGTACGACAACTAATCCATAATCTTGAAGAACTTTATTGCAGAAATCAACTGAGGTAATTGAGGAGTTAGGTAATTTTGGAAATGCATAAAATGCTCCATTAGGTTCTTCAATATAAATTCCATTTATATTCTTAAGGCCCTTATAGAGAAGACTTCTTCTTTGATCAAAATGACTATTTATCATTGAGAAAAATTCATTATTAATTTTTAAAGCCTCTAAAGCACCTTTTTGAACAAAAGAACAAACATTACTTGTACTTTGACTTTGTAATGCTGAAGATGCTTTGATTACATCTTTTGGACCTACTAAATAACCTATCCTCCAACCAGTCATGGCCCACCCTTTCGCAAAACCATTTGTTATAAAAATCCTATCTTTTAAGTCATTTGCTAATGAAGATAAACTGTAATGTTTAAATTCTTTTTTAAGGATTAGTTCGTAAATCTCATCAGAAAGAATATTGATATTGGGATTTTCTCTAACCAAATCGGCAATTTGTAATAATTCTTCCTTCGACATAACTCTTCCAGTAGGGTTATTAGGAGAATTTATAATTATAAATTTAGTTTTTGAAGAAATTTTAGACTTCAAATCTTTTATGTTTATTTTGAATCCATCTTCTGCAGAAGAATTTGTAAAAATCGGCTTACCACCTGCCAGCCTAACCATCTGGGGATAACTTAACCAGTGTGGAGAAGGTATAATAACTTCGTCATCAGTATTTAATAAAATTTGAAAAAGATTAAATATTGCTTGCTTGGCACCATTTGTGACCATTACATTTTCAAATTCATAATTTAAATTGTTTTGAATTTGAAGTTTATTTGTAATTGCTTTTCTGAGATCTAAATTGCCCGCTGCGGGCCCGTACTTTGTGAATCCATCAAATATAGCTTTACTCGTTGCTTCTATTACTTCTTTTGGGGCATTAAAGTCAGGTTCGCCTGCACTTAAATTGCAAATATCTACTCCTTCTGCAGATAATTGGTTTGCTTTAGCACTTATCTGCAATGTAAGAGAAGGCTCAATTGAAAGTACTCTTTCCGATAAATTAACTTGACTCATTGACTTATAACTTTTCAAATATGACTTTTAATAATGACAAATGCATAAATTTACATTAGGTAAAAGTATCACATAATGGTTTAATTTAGTTCATTTTCTTAATCTATTTTATTTTCATGTTTTGAGTTCTTAAGATAAAAATTATTTAAAGTTTTATTTTCAGTGAAAAGGTTAGTTGTTGGAAGAGGAAGTGTATTTGCAGATTTATTAATAATTGGTGAGGCGCCTGGAGCACAAGAAGACTTTGAAGGAAAACCATATGTAGGTAAATCGGGTAAGTTATTAAACGAATTATTGATAAAAGCTGGGATTGACTATAAGGAGGATGTTTATTTTTGCAATGTAATTAAATGTCGTCCACCAAATAATAGAAAACCCACTGCTAGAGAAATTAATATTCATAAACCTTGGTTATTACAGCAAATAAAGCTAGTTGATCCAAAATTTATATTACTTACTGGTTCAACTGCTATGAAAGCTATTTTAGAAGTTAAAGATCCTATAAGTAATTTAAGAGGTCAATGGATTAAAAAAGATGGGAGAGAAATTATGGTAATTTTTCATCCATCTTATTTATTGAGATTTCCTTCAAAAGAAATCAATAAACCTTACCATCTAACTTTAAAAGACCTAGAAAATGTAAGTGGTAAACTATATGCCGTATAATTTAGTGAACACTTTTTGAATATCAAAAATTTTAATGTCATTAACTCAATCAAAAGAGGTTAATAGTCTCTCCAAAAGATATTCAACTCATATTGAGAGAAGGATTACTAGAACAGTAATGGTTGGTGATGTAGCTATTGGAAGTGATTATCCAGTAAGAGTTCAATCGATGATAAATGAAGATACTATGGATGTCGAAAATGCTTACTTAGCTATTAAAAGACTTCATGATGTAGGTTGTGAAATAGTAAGATTAACAGTCCCTTCCTTAGCACACGCAAAAGCAGTAGGAGATATAAAAGCAAAATTATTAGAAAATAATGTCAATACCCCCTTGGTAGCTGATGTTCACCATAATGGCATGAAAATTGCAATGGAGGTTGCAAAACATGTTGATAAAGTAAGAATTAATCCTGGATTGTTTGTGTTTGAAAAATCAGACCCCACAAGAACTAAATATACAGATGAGGAATTTGAAACTATTAAACAAACAATACTTAAAAGATTTACCCCTTTAGTTGAAGTTTTAAAGGCTGAAAACAAAGCTCTAAGAATTGGAGTTAATCATGGATCTCTATCTGAGAGGATGCTTTTTACTTATGGAGATACTCCATTAGGAATGACAGAATCTGCGATGGAGTTCGTCAAAATTTGTGATGAGCTTGATTTTCATAACATAATTATTTCTATGAAAGCTTCCAGAGCTCCTGTCATGATGGCTGCTTACAGAATGATTGCAGATAGGCTTGACTCTGAAGGATATAACTATCCCTTACATTTAGGAGTTACTGAAGCTGGAGATGGTGATTATGGAAGGATTAAAAGTACTGCTGGAATTGGAACGCTTTTAGCAGAGGGATTAGGAGATACCATCAGGGTTTCTTTAACAGAAGCCCCAGAAAAAGAAATACCAGTGGGCTATTCAATTTTGCAATCTTTAGGATTAAGAAAAACGATGGTTGAATACATAAGTTGTCCTAGTTGCGGGAGAACTCTTTTCAATTTAGAAGAAGTTGTAGACAAAGTTAGAAACGCTACTGCACATTTGACGGGCCTAGACATAGCAATAATGGGATGTATTGTTAATGGCCCAGGAGAAATGGCAGACGCTGATTATGGTTATGTTGGGAAAGGTAAAGGAACTATTGCCTTATATAGAAGGAAAGAAGAGATAAAAAGAGTACCCGAAGATGAGGGGGTTAATGCTTTAATCCAACTTATTAAGGATGATGGGAAGTGGATTGATCCTTAAGGATTTGTCAAATTTTTGAAATTATAAATAAATTCTTTTTATAATAAAAAAACACCGAATTCTTTGAAGATAAGAAAATTGTTTAAAAAAAAATTTATAATTCTGTTTGCAACATCCTTTTCTGGGCTATTTTTAAATAATTTTGCAGAAGCTTCAGTTTTAAATAATAGTTATAAAGAAGTAATTGATCATGTTTGGCAAATTGTATATAGAGATTTTCTTGATTCAAGCGGAAAATTTCAAAAGTCCAATTGGATTAATCTAAGAAAAGAAGTTCTATCAAAAACATATTCAGACAGCAATGAAGCATATGATGCGATTAGAGATATGCTTTCTAACCTGGATGACTCTTATACAAGATTTTTAGAACCTAAGGAATTTAATCAAATGAGAATTGATACTTCTGGTGAATTAACTGGAGTTGGTATCCAAATAGTTAAAGATGAAGAATCAGATGATTTGATAATTATTTCTCCTATAGAAGGTACACCTGCATTTGATGCTGGAATTAAAGCTAGAGATAAAATATTATCTATAGATGATATTTCTACTGAAGGTATGAATATAGAGGAGGCCGTGAAATTAATAAGAGGACAAAGAGGCACTAAAGTTAAGCTTGAAATTCTTAGAGGTTCTAGATCCTTTTTTAAGACTTTATCAAGAGAAAAGATTGAAATAAAATCTGTATCAAGTAAAGTCAATCAAACCAAAAACGGTTTATTAATTGGCTATGTAAGGATTAAACAATTTAATGCAAATGCATCAAAAGAAACTAGAGATGCTATTAAGGATTTAGAAACAAAAAAAGTTTCAGGATATGTTCTTGACTTGAGAAGTAATCCAGGAGGTTTATTAGAATCAAGCATTGATATCTCAAGGCACTTCATTAACAAAGGAGTAATAGTAAGTACAGTAAGTAAAGATGGTTTAAGAGAAACAAAAAGAGGAAATGGTCAAGCTCTAACAAAAAAGCCCTTAGTTGTCTTAGTTAATGAAGGTTCTGCTAGTGCTAGTGAAATAGTCTCTGGTGCAATAAAAGATAACAAAAGAGGAAAATTAGTTGGGAAGAAAACGTTTGGCAAAGGTCTAGTTCAATCTATGAGAACATTAGTTGATGGTTCAGGGTTAACTGTTACAGTCGCTAAGTATCTAACTCCGAACGGTACTGATATAAACAAATTTGGAATTATTCCAGACATAGAAGTAAAAATGAATATCAACCCTATTCTTCAAAGAGAGATTGGGACTAAAAAAGATAAACAATATAGAGCTGGTGAAAAAGAGCTAATAAATATAATTAATAGAAAGAATCAGATAAGTGAATTTAAACCTAACACTGCAAATATTAATGCATTCCTAAAAATTAATAAGAAAAATCAGGTATTTGCATTAAATTAATTACTCATATCCAGCATTCTCTTTATTGGTACATAGGCCCTTCTTATTATTTCTGGGTCAAGTTCGATAGTTGGAGAATTAGTTTTCAAGCAATCAAGAATTTTTTCTAGAGTATTCAATTTCATATATGGACACTCGTTACATTTGCAACCTTCAATATCTGGGACTTCAATAAAAATTTTGTTAGGTTCTTTCTTCTTCATTTGATGGATTATTCCAGGTTCAGTTAGTACCATGTAAGTTTTGGATGGATCTTTACTTACGAAATCAAGCAGCTTGCTTGTTGATCCAATAAAGTCTGAGAGAATTAGTAAATTTTGACTACATTCAGGATGAGCAATGACTTTTGATCCTGGATTTTGATACTTTAATTTTAGAAGCGCTTCTTCACTAAATGATTCATGCACAATGCAGCTGCCAGGCCATAATTTAATATCTCTTCCTGAATTTTTCTGTACCCATCTCCCAAGGTTTTGATCTGGTGCAAATATAATCTTTTTATCTTTAGGTATCTTTTTAATTAATGAGACTGCATTACTGCTTGTACATATCAGATCACTTTGAGCTTTTACTTCTGCAGTGCAATTTATATAACTAACTACATAGTGATCTGGATTCTCTTCCCTGAACTTTTGAAATTTATCTGAGGGACAATCGTCTGCTAACGAGCATCCTGCGTCAATATCTGGTAATAGGACTGTTTTATTAGGGCTCAGTATTTTTGCCGTTTCGGCCATAAAGTGCACACCGCAAAAAATTATTATATCTGCGTCATTATTTGCAGCTTTCCTAGATAGATCTAATGAATCGCCAATAAAATGTGCAATTTCCTGAATCTCTGGAGCTTGATAATAGTGCGCAAGAATAATTGCATTAGCTTTTTCGCAACGCTCGTTTATTTCAGAAATCAAATCCTCTTCGTTTTGAACTGATTTCTGTTTTGCAGTAGAAGTTATACTGGTCAGGATTTAGAATACATCTAAATAGATTATATGCCTTAAAACAGAAAAAATTCTGACAAATTTAAAAATTGCTATTGTTGGTGACTGTCATGGTCAATGGTCTGAATTGGACTTGAATGTTTTATCGATTATTAAACCAAATATTGTTTTATTTGTGGGTGATATTTCTGATGGAAGTGTCAAGATAATTAAAAAAATCAATGAGATCAAAATTCCTACTTTTGTGATTTTAGGAAATCATGATAGAGGTAAAGATTCTACAGGCGAGACTCTCTCAAAGCAGATACGCATTCTTGGTGAAAAATATTGTGCATGGGATTTGAAAGTTTTTAATAATCAAATAAACTTATTGTCTGCAAGACCATGTAGTTCTGGCGGCGGCTATTACCTTTCAAAAGAAGTTAAAGGTGTTTATGGACCTATCACTGAACAAGATTCAATAAATAAAATCATCAAATGTTCAGAAGAGAGTGTCGAAGATAAACCTTTAATAATTATGTCTCATGCTGGTCCTTCGGGTTTAGGCTCAGAACCTAAAAGCATTTGTGGAAAAGACTGGAAATTACCCTCTTTAGATTGGGGGGATAGAGATTTGTCTGTGGCTATTTCTCAAATACAAAAGAGAAGAAAAGTTGATCTTGTGATTTTTGGTCATATGCACAATCGGCTTAAAAGAAATCTTGGTTTAAGAGAGATGTTTAAAATTGATAGCAAAGGGACAATTTATTTCAATACTGCTGTAGTGCCAAGATATAAATTTGAAGAAGATGGGAAATTACTAATTAACTTTTCATGGATTGAGTTTGAAAAAAAGGAATTAAGAAATGTTTCTCACCGATGGTATTCAGAGTCAGGTGAAATTTGCGAAGAAGATAAATTTTTTTAGGATTAGATATTTTTGATCAAATTTTAAGTATTTTTGGGCTTTTCATATCTCGAAAATAATGTTTGAGATAAAATATAACCCGCAATTCCTGCTGCTGTAAAAGCTAAACCATTTTTAAATAATGGTAATAAATCGTTTGTTCTGGAAATTATCGGTGCCAAACCAAAAATTCCAAATAACATTCCCCATAAAGGAGAAAGAAGAGCTAAAAATCCAATTGATATCACTTGACCTTCTTTTCGTGGCGCAGATGCGAAACCTGCTACTAAACCTCCAAGAATAGATGTGCATAAAGTCCATATATATTGTTCTTTTGGGAGGCCAGGAACAACTTGACACCCTCCTCTTTCAAGGCAAATCTTTACGGAATTAATTGCATCTAATACTGCGCCATCCTCACCGTGATCTTTCACATAATATTGATTACCAAATCGTGTTTGAAGCTCAACCCAAAATAACCTTGGCATAAAATTAAAATAAGCCTCTCCTACGTTAAAGTTCAGTAAATTTCCTCCTCTAGGATCAGCAACTATCAACAAACTTGTCTCATCCAAATTCCAATAGTCCTTTATCGCACTTCCAGGAGAACTCTCAAACTGAGATAAATATTTAATTTTCCACCCACTTTCTATTTCAAGATTATTGAGATTCTCTTCTAAAGATTTTTTCTGATTAGGGCTTAATGTTTTAGCTAAATCAATTACTGGTGTTTTTTCTTCTGGTAAGAGATTTGGATTATTTATAGCGAAAACAGGTTTATGTGAAATTAAAACTAATATAGATAGAAATATTCCCAATAAATAGTTAATCTTTGAAGGCATAAATAAGTTTTATCTCTTTATATTTTCGCCGATGAATAGCTTACCCGCGAATAATCCAGATTGGTTAGTAAAAAAAATAATAAAAATGGGTGGGACTATAAGTTTTTATGACTATATGAATTTTGTTTTAAATGATCCTATTAATGGTTATTACGGCAGCGGCAAAGCTGAGTTAGGCATTCGAGGAGATTTTGTCACATCACCATCTTTATCTGATGATTTTGCTTTTTTGGCTGGTAAACAAATAGAAGATTGGCTAATTCAGTTCAAAAATATTTTTTTATCTAATCAGAAATTATCTGTAATTGAATTTGGAGCTGGAGATGGAAGCTTTATGAGTGGATTAATTAAATATTTTTTAGAAAAAAACAAGAATTTTTTAGAAGGAGTTTCTTTTGTAATTATTGAACCTAATGAAGGGATGGTAAAAAAACAAAAAAATAAATTGGGGGAATTTTTAAATTTAGGGATTGAAATTTTATGGAAAGTTTTGGAAGAAGTAGAGGAAAATAATATAAATGGAATAGTTCTTGCAAATGAGGTTTTAGATGCTTTGCCAGTAGAGAGAATAACCTTCTCAAAAGGAACATTACATCGACAAGCAGTTTCTATAGACAAAAAATCTCATAAATTATTTTTTGATGAAATGCCAATTACAAGTGAATTAGAAAAAAGTATTAAACTTGCTAAAAGTGAGTTGGGAATTACTATTCCGCCTGAAGATGCCCTAGAAGGATGGACGACAGAATGGCACATAGATAACTCAAAATGGTTAAAAGCTATTTATGGAAAAATTAATAATGGTATTTTATTGATAATTGATTACGCTAAAGAAGCAAAAAAATACTATACCTCTAAGAATTCTGATGGGACGATAGCTTCTTATGAAAGTCAAAAAATGATGAATAATTTCCTCGATTCTCCTGGAAATTACGATTTAACATCTCATATTTGCATAGAAACTTTAATTAATGATGCTGAAACTCTTGGATTTAATACTGTAGGAATAACTAAACAAGGAGAGGCTTTGTTGGCCCTTGGATTAGCAGAGAGACTTTATGGAATTCAGAAAGAATTTAAGGAAGATTTATCAAATGCCCTTTTAAGAAGAGAGGCATTACTTAGACTCGTTGATCCTGTATGTCTAGGTGATTTTAAGTGGCTTGTTTTTAATAAATTTAAGGAGGAGAAAATAAATATAAATTCAACTTGTTTGCGTTAAGAAAAAAACTTTAAAAATAATGAATCCTCTACGTCATCATATATATCAACTACACCAATTTCTTTCGGTAATATAAATCTCATTTTGCCATCACGAACTTTTTTATCGCCCATAAGTATTGTTAGAACGTCTTCCTTATTTATTTTGGGGATCTCGGTAGGAAGATTGTAACTCTTCAAAAGATTTTTCTGTCTATCTAATTCTTCTTTAGACCATAACCCTTTCTCAATTGCTATTTCCCCCGCAATATTCATACCAATTGATATTGCCTCACCATGTAGAAATTTGCCGTATCCACATAAATTTTCAATAACGTGACCAAAAGAATGACCATAATTCAATATTGCTCTAACACCATTTTCATGTTCGTCTTGAGAAACAATATGAGACTTTGTTTTTATTGAACTATTAATTATTTTAATTAGATATTCATTCTTGAGATTTATAAGTTCATTCTTGTTCTTTTCAATTTCTAAGTATTCGAAAAGTTCTTTGTCTCTTATTACTCCGTATTTTATTACTTCGGCCATGCCGGCATTAAATTCTCTTTTGGGCAAACTTTTTAAAGTCTCTGGATCAATAAAAACTGCTTTAGGTTGATTGAAAGCTCCAATTAAATTCTTACCTTTTGGATGATTTACCCCTGTTTTTCCTCCCACAGATGAATCAACCATTGATAGTAATGTTGTTGGAATCTGAATATATTCGATACCTCTCAGCCAAGTAGCAGCTGCAAAACCACTTACGTCTCCAACAATTCCTCCTCCAAGGGCAATAATTATTGAATTTCTATCTAAGCCAAATTCAAATGCAATATCATATATTTCACTTAAGGTTTTTAAGCTTTTATATGTTTCTCCAGCCTTAATAAGGAATATTTTGGCCTGAAATTGATTATCTTTTAAATTATTTAAGAATTTTTCTCCATACAAATTTGATATTTCTTCATTTGAAATCACAAGTATTTTTCTATTCTTTTTTATTCCAATTTTTAAGAGTTCTTCGCTGATATTATTCAGTATCCCTGCTTCTAGAGTTACTTCGTATGACTTATTACCTAATGGGACTAATATTTTTCTCTTATTCACAATTGATTACCTAGTTAAAATTTATAAATATTTGGTATTAAATACTATATATATTAGCAAAATCTAAGCTCTAGATACTTAAAAATTCAGTTGTTAAGAATTAGAAATGGTAATAAAATCATGCTATGAGTTTTAAAAAAAATATAAACGATATTAAGAAAAATTATTCCCTAGGAATAATTGGAGGTGGTCAACTGGCTTTGATGTTAACCGAGGCAGCAAAACAAAGAGATTTAGAAGTATGTGTGCAAACAAAATCTTGTGATGATCCTGCTGGGTCAAAAGCAGATCATGTCATAGAAGCTGATCCTTTAAAGATAAGAGGTAACAAATCATTAATTAATGAGTGTGAAAAAATAATTTTTGAAAATGAATGGATAAAAATTGATAAATTAAATTTAATTGACAATAACGATATTTTTGTACCAAGCCTTAATGCTATTAAGCCGTTAGTAGATAGGTTTTCTCAAAAAAAATTAATAGATAAAATGAATATCCCCTGTCCAAAATGGATAAGTATTGAAGATTTTAAAAGTCTCTCGGATGAGGAAATCAATAATTGGACTTTTCCTCTAATGGCAAAATCAAATAAAGGTGGATATGACGGCAAAGGGAACAGAAAAATAAAGACAAAAGAAGATTTAGATTCTTTTTTAACAGAGAATAATTCTGATGAATGGTTAATAGAAGAATGGATAGAGTATGAAAAAGAACTGGCTCTTGTTGGTTCGAGAGATAGGACCGGTAAGATAAGATTCTTTCCAATAGTTGAGACATTCCAATCAAACCATGTTTGTGATTGGGTTCTTGCACCTGGAACAAATGAATATGATTTGAACTTATTTGCAATAAATATTTTCTCTTCAATTGTCAATGAACTTAATTACGTTGGAGTTTTAGCTATTGAATTCTTTTATGGAGATAAAGGTCTTTTAATTAATGAAATAGCTCCTAGAACACATAACTCAGCTCATTTCTCTATTGAAGCTTGCACTTCAAGTCAGTTTGATCAATATGTTTGCATTTCTTCTGGGATAATGCCACCTGAAATTAAAATGAACTGTGAAGGTGCAATTATGATAAATCTACTGGGATTAAGAAAGAATTTCCCAATCCCAATGGAAACCAGAATTAAAATATTATCTGAAATTGAGGGTTCTAATATTCATTGTTATGGCAAATCTCGCGAAATTCTGGGAAGAAAAATGGCTCATATCACATTTTTATTAAATGGTAAAACGCATTCGGAAAGATATGATGAGGCTCAAGTTTTATTAACTATGGTAAGAGACATTTGGCCATCTCCAAATGCATAAAAAAATAAGTTAGAGTTAGATTACTGGATCTTTGGTTAAGTTCTTCTTTATGTGCTCTGATCTGACTCTCTTTCGACATGAGGAGACTGTCGTGATGCGGTAGTAAACCGATCTTGTAATCGGAAACGAAAGCCCACTTTGAATCCTCTTCTGGCATTTCCAGGTCGATGCAGCAGAGAACTGACGGGGATCCGGTTTAACCTATCAAATGCCTTTTAAAACAGGCTTTTGGTAGGTATTTTTTTTTAGGAATAACTGAGTATCTTTTTTTTTCTATCAGTGTAAATAATTTATTTGCCAAAATACTTGACGATCCATATCTAATACATTTATATTAATAGTACATTTGTATTGCTATGTAATGACTTTAGGAGGAGCTAATGTTTGGACTAATTTTTCTTATGGTTATCGTAATGAGTCCCCAAGTGGTTGGTTGCTTAGCCCAGACCGCAGAAGATTAATTTTATTTGTAAGGAATAAAAAATCTCCAAGAAATTGTATGAGAATTTTTGCTCATACATATTATGCAAATGATCTTGGTGAGCCAATAGCAATTAAATCATCAACTCAAATGTATTTGGATAATGCTTGGGATAAATGGCATGACCTTCAATTAGAAGGTTGGACTTTTGAAGAACTTGTATTACCTGAATCAGTATGATTAACTTAAATCCAATCCAAAAGAAACTATCAAAAGTAGATAGAAAGATATCTATGCAAGACCCATCAAAATTATTAGCAGAATTTTTTAATGGTGTTGTCATTGAAATTGATAAAGAATATAAATATGACTCATAAAGAATTGATAGATCAAGTTTCCGCAAATTTATTTAAACAAAGTGGAAAGTTAGAAAGTAGAAAATCTTGGTTGGCGATGAGAAATTATCTCGAACAATTAGATAGCGAACAACTTAAATCCATGCTTAAGGATCATGGATGATCTAAAACTTTATTTATGAATTATTTATTTGGGTTTTTTATTTTTTTCTTAATTCTTAGAAAACCATAAGTTGCAAAGCCAATCAAAAATATGTCCAAGTAAATATGCCAAGGAGGAAAAATATGGTGTATTAATTCCATTAACTTTTTATTGCCACTTGCCAATAAGGATAATCTAAATTCGATTTTTCTCTAATTAATTGTAATTTTCTAGAATTTATTTTTACTACTATTCCATCTGTTGGATATTTCCTAAAAAGCCTCCCTTCTAGCCATTGTTTTCTAAATACTTCAACTTGGCTTGTAAAGTTGCATGAAATATCCTGAGGGATCGTGAAGCCAAGCTTGGAAAGACTCTTTTTGGACTCATATTGGTTAAGTGTTGAGTTAAGTATTTGAAATGCACAGAAGCTAAGACTCTCAGAAAATCCTTCTTTAGCTCTGAGAAATCCAGAAGCAATTTTCTGGGAGATATTTGGACTTTGGTTAGGTGAGTATAATTCGCCTCTAACTTGTAGAACTCCTCTTAATGGGAGCTTATAAGGAATGTCTTGGACTCTAATAAGTTTACTAGTAACATCAGCCCCTTTTCTCGAAATTGCTTTCTCAAAGGTTCCATCCCTATATTGTAAAGCAACAGCACAACCATCAATTTTAGGTTCAATTAATAATCTGGTATCTGCTAATAATCCTTTCAGAAATTCATCTATTGAATCCTTTTCTAATGAAGGTAAAACTAGTTTATTTTTCTTTTTAAAGTAATCACAATTAGGGTTTGTTCTTAATAAATTATTTTCAAGTTGATCGAACTGCTTATCAGAAATTAAAGCATTACCATTTCTATAATTATCGTCATACCATTCAATTCGTTCTTCTAAGTATGTCTTCATTTAATACAATGACCTAAGTTTTTGGCTGGGAATCCAACTTGGTTTATCTATCATCCATTTTTCTCTATCTTCATATTTAACAGTCCATAAAAGAAACGAAGAAATTTGTTTTAGGGATATGCCAACCATATATCTTGTTTTTGGACTTATTGATATAAATCCTAATAATAAAATTAATAAAATAAGTTTAAAAATAACCTTAAACATTTAAAAACCTAGCGTAATTTTCGCAAACTTTTTATTTAATGCAATTCTTATAACCTTCAATCTTCGCTAGTTCATCAATGTTCAAACCTGTTTCTTCTAATAAAGTTTCTCCAATAACGTCTTTATTAAATTTAGTTAATGCTCCCTTGGTGGAGTGCTTAATGCATTGGTTTTTATATTTTGCTTCTTTTACAACAGGAGAAAAATAAAAACCAAATAAGATTATAAAAGCCCCAAAGGTTACAACTTTTCTGTGGTTTTTCCACCGTTCATAAAATTTATTAGACACGAAAAATAAATAACTAAACTTTATTTTAAATTAGTTGTCAACAAATTACTTTAGTAATTGCAGGACTGCTTAATTTATTGTTTTTCATTAACAGATCTAATCCATGAATAATACCTTGATTTTCTAATCCTTTGCTCTTTGGAGACATATCTAACTATAGATTCTAAGGGCGATTCTCTTTTCTAAACTTTTGTAGTAATAGATATACAAAAAAACCTTTGCTTCATTTTTTGCAATGCCACCCTCTAAAAAAAAATAGAAAAGACCAAACTTTATTCCACCCTTAATAGAAGGGATTTCGTTATATTTTATTTTATAGATTTTTTCTTTAATGATATTTTCCTTTTAAAGGAGTTACTTGTATACACTATTGCCGGATAAGAAGTTTATGGCTAATGATTTCAGGAATATGATTTTTGTATTTAAATAATTACCTAGAGGGATGCTTGACGTCGAAGATTAGTACATATATATTAATAGTACAATCGTATTATTATCATGGCATCAGGAGTTGCTTATGTTCGGACTAATTTTTATCGTGGCTGCCTTATTGACGCCCCAACTGGCTGGTTGTTTAACCAAAAAAGTGGTTTATTAATTTCTTTTGAGAGTTATAAGAGATCTGCATTTAATAACCTAAAAGTATATACTCACCTTTTCTATGCAAATGAATTAGGTGAGCCAGCCAAACTTAAAAATTCAAGACTTCACTCTATTGAGTGTTCTTGTGAAACATGGGATGAATTAATTTTAGGAGGTTGGCAAAATGTTACTCATAAATTCCAGTAAACATGGTTAAGGTAAATCCTCCACAATGGGATTATCTAAAAGAATCTATCCTAAAACGAAAACGTGCAAAGATTTGTAATACTTGCAATCACTTTCGCTAAAGTACTATAGAAACTTTTGCTACTGTCCTGATATGTCAAAGACATGAAAAACACCTACAACAGGGCTATCATTTACTTAAATGTTGTGAGAATTGGCAAATAAATTTGACTATATTTTTTCTTGAAGCATCTTAATTGTTCCTTAATTAAACTTACCTATTTGGAGATATTTAATTATGTAAACAAAGCATTATTTTATACAACTTAAAAAAATCTTTTTGAGTAATTTTTAAATTATGATTCAATTTTACTTTTCCATATTTCTATTAGTAGTGCTTACATTTTTTGCACTTTTATTAGATGCACCAGAATTAGCTTCTTTAATTCAAACATTTTAGAAAATAATAAATCAGCATTTTTACTGATTTACTTTCTTTATAAGTAAGTCCTACGTTTAACTTATTGAATCGGAGGGATCTAATGATTGACAGTCCACCAGAGGAGTTAGATTATAAAATTTAAATCTAAATAAAACTAATGCTAAATCTGGAATGAATCTTCTATTTGAAATTCATTCCTTTTAATTTCTATCTAAAAAATGTGAAATTATGAATATTAAATTCTTAAGTAAAAAAAATTATTCACATTAAATGACTTGATATCAAGGGCACTTCTAGATAATTGCCAAATTTATCTGAATCCAAAACCAGTTTTTTGTTCTTCCTTTTCTTCCCATTCGTTCGTAATTAATTTTAGTAAACTTTTAACTTCTAAATTAGAAGCATCAGCATCTTTTTGTAGATTTATGCATATTTTTTTTATTTCCTCGTAAGCGTTATCAATTAATGTCGTTTTTTGATCTGGATTAGCCATAGAATCTTAAAAAGCTCCATTACAGTTAAATCCACTGCAGTTGATAACCCTAAAAATGTTGATTATAAAATTGTGGAATCTTTCATCATAAAAAAACGCCCAAGTTGTAAATATAGCAAAACCAGAAACAGCAAAAGCAGCATATTGAAGCCAATGTATTCCATAGCTGTCTAACCCATTTTTATCAAAATCAGAATTACTCAATTGTTTTTTAACATATAATAAAAATTTTTTTTAAAAAAGGAGGGTTTTTTTTTGAACGAAAGATTTATTTTACTTTAATCTTATATAGATAGATAGTTTAAATAAAACCTGGAATTATCCATCCAAAAAAACCGTAGTTTATTATTAAAGCTAAAAAACCAATCATAGCTAATCTACCATTTGTTATCTCAGCATTTTCCCAATATTTGCCCAAATAGTTTTTAATTTTTTTTGGATCTTTATCTATCAAATAATTTGGTTCTAAAGGTTCCTGTAATCTCTTGATCGCATATAAAGAGAATTGAATTGTGATGGCGATGATAACAACTATAAAACTAGTAAGAGCATCCATTTTTAGATTTCAAATGTAATCCTTTAATTAGCCAATGAGTAAATGACATTTGTAAGTATCAAATATCCCTTAAACTGCTTTGTTGACAAAGGATTTCTGAACTTTAATTATTAACAAATGTAACATATCTTTAAAAAAATAGTATGAAATCTTACTATTTCTTTGGATTTAACATATTAAAAAGACGATAATGCTACATTTATGTATCATTTATTCTTAAAATGGTCTTAATGGAATTTAAGAATTAACATTAAGACCTATTCCTAAATAACAAACGTATATCAAAAAATTATTTTTGGAATATTTTTCAATGTTAATTATTTAAAATAATTTAAATAATTAGGAATGATTATTTTTTAATTTCAGGAAGGTAGAATTTATTTCCTAATGTATATCCTATTGCCATAAGTACGAACCCAATAAGTTGTGGTAAATGAGAATTTGCAATAGAAATTTTTTCAATCATTTCTCAATCTATAAAATAATATATTAATAAAAAAATTTTAATTCCGTAAATCTACCCCTTTTTAGATTCTTTAATTTCACCAGATTTTTTTAGCGAATTAACAATCCTTTCAGTTTCTGTTTTTAAATTTTCTAATGCAGACTTTGTGAATTGTTCTTTAGCCTCAAATTTTGCTGAACTTATAACTTTTTTATTAGGAAGTTTTTTCTTCGGTTCTGGCATCATATTAAACAGCTTTTAAAAAATATTAGAAGATAATTTTGTCTTACTAGGTATGATTTTTTACATTTTTCTAGTTAATAATATTTTTTTAAATGAACAAATTAATCTTTATCTTTTGGGAGCCTTAACCATCCTGTATTCCATTCGGATTTTAGTTTTTCCCATGAGATTCTTTTAATATCTTTTTTATTTTTAGTAGGAAAAATATCAACCCATCTATCTTCATTTTTACCACCATAAGCTTTAACTTGAAAATGCCTATTACCATTAATAGTCCTTGGTGCTGTCCAACAAAGAGTGGGAGGCCATTTCATGAGAAATTTTAATATTTTTAAATTCAAATTATATTAAAGAAGTTTTATAAATTTGAGTTGAAGATTTAATATTTTCTAATTTTGCCTTTTTTTATTTCTAACTATGGAGTGGCAAGATTCAGGATGCCATTCATTCTGAATTTTGCCAATAAAATCATAAATAAATGAATCGGGACATCCTGTTTCTTTTTGAAGTTCTGAAAGTTCTTCTTTAATGAATTCATATACGCTTGTTATTACCCCTAAATTTTGTTCTTGGGAGGGGACCCATTTTTTATTCTCCATTAATATTTTTTAAATTATTTTCCACAATATCGTAATAGGTTATGTCTCCATAATCAGCATCTGAACAACATAAATCTCCATAAAGTTCCTCTAACAAATCGTATGCCTCTGAATAGTTATCAAAACTTTGACAGGTTAATTCATCATCTTTCCCATCAATTCTAATTATTTTGTAGGTCATATTTTACTTAGATGCGAAAAGTATTCTTTTGATTCATTAGATCACCTTATAAATGTAAATCTTATTTAGGAGTATTGCTTGGGTAAAGCTTCTGAATTTTATTTTTCTGAATTTCTATTTTTCTTTGTTCATATTTTTTTGCCATTATTTTTCTGATAAATAATTGTGGGATAAGCCAGACTAATGCGATAGCTATAGCCATGAAAGCAGGATTTCTCCACGTTAACCTAATAATCTCTTGTATAAATTCCTGATTGAAAAATTCCATACATTAAATTTTGATGATAAAAATATCTTTGCTTTCTTTATGCATTCTTTTGTATATTAAAAATTATATAACCTTATTTAATTTTATAAGGAATTTTATAAATTTTTTCTTTTTCTGGTTTGTTTTTTTTATATTTGGATTTAGATTAATTTTTTATTTTTTAGTTTAAAGATGCCGACTTATCTAATTACAGGATCAAATAGGGGGATTGGATTAGAATTATGTAGGCAAATTCATAAGAGGGGAGATAATGTAATTGCAACGTGTAGGAAAGCTTCAAAAGAACTTGAAGATTTAGGAGTGAGAGTTGAAGAGAATGTAGAAATTTCTTCTGATGAGTCCATAACAAATTTGTGTAAAAAATTATCTGGAGTTAATTTAGATTGCTTAATTCATAATGCAGGAATTTATGAATTTAATTCTTTCGAAAACTTAGATAAGAAAAGTATTTTGCGTCAATTTGAAGTCAATGCATTGAGCCCAATATGTATGACTCAATCACTTAAGCATCTTTTAAAAAGATCTTCTAAAGTTGCTTTTGTCACAAGTAGAATGGGATCTATTGAAGATAATACATCAGGAAGTTCTTATGGTTACAGGATGTCTAAGGTAGCCTTGTCTATGGCAGCAAAATCACTTTCCATAGATTTATCAAGAGAAGATATTTATGTAGCTATTTTGCATCCTGGGTTAGTGAGTACAAGAATGACTGGCTTTACAAGAAATGGAATTAGTCCTGAAGAATCAGCAAATGGCCTTTTAAAACGTATTGATTCTTTAAATAAAAATAACTCGGGGATGTTTTGGCATGCCAACGGAGAAATTTTGCCCTGGTAATATCTTTACCTTTGTATTGAAGAGATTTATATCTTAGATTTGTTAAAAAACTTTTAAATTTTTAAAGTATTTCTTTCCTTATTTAATTCTCTTAGTTATCTTTAAGAAAACATTAGTAAAGGAGGTGATTCATTGTCGTATCTACCGAAAAATGCGGTTATCAAAGGGACCGTGAATTCAGTATCTTCATCACATTCATCGGTCTCTTTTTCTTTAATTAAGAAAAAAGGTTTCATCATCAATAGATTTATATAAATCAATCACTTAATAATCGAAAGCTCTGTATCTCAAGTAGTTGCAGAGCTTTTTTTATGAATTTAAATAGTCTTTCAAAATTTAATCTATCTTTTTTGGCCAAAGTAAATTAAGGCCAAAAAAGATAAAGTGCTTACCAACGCAATTAAGTACCACCCAGTTGAGGAGTAGCTTGTTACTTCTGTCATTTATTTTGATTTATCGGAGGGATTGATTATTTGAGTGAAGATCATAATTGACATCATTAAAAAAGCTAAAAGGATGTAAGTTACGTTCATTTATAGAAAAATGCTAATTATCAAAAAGATTATTCCTAGAAATACCGTAACAATTGCTGCATCTACTAATAAGTCTTTCCATGTATAGCTTTTAAGCATCCTTGTTTTATCTTCTTCAGTCATAAGGTTTTTTAACCACGTCCAATCTAAAATCTGTGTCAATGCAATTCCAAAAATTAAATGACCAATCAAAATACCAATGAGATCAATTCTAGAAATATCTTTAGTGAGACTTGTAATAATAAAAAAGTCCACTAGCTTTTTTCTTTATTAGATAAAGCTCCACCTTCTTCTTTGTATTTTTCCCAAGCTTCACTTATTTTTGCTTTAGAGAAGTTTTGTTTCCCCTCAGATAATTTATTTTTGAGATTATTAAAACTATCTATCAGCTCTTTTTTTGTTGGTTCATCAAGAAAGTTTGATGTTAATTTCCATAAATACCAGCTACTAGCTAGAAGAAGAATCAATCCCAGTAATTGCATATCAGTTTTTTACTATGCTACAACTTTTTAAATGTTTTCGATAAATTAGTTTATTTAATACTTAATAGATTTTTTTGATATTGAATACAAATTAAAATTTTAACCAGTGAAAAAATATTCTATCTAGCAACCAAATAGTTAACCCCCCTTCCAAGAAAGCTAACCAGTACATACCATAATCCGAAAACCCCATTTGTTCTTTGACAGTTTTAATTAATTTTTTATGAGCTTGAATTAAATCCTTCATTAATAAATCAAATTTGCTTTAAAACTAATAAATTTCTTTAATCAGAAAACCTCTTCCATAACAAGATAAACAGGTTTTAGTTTCATCTAATGAAATTCTTAGAAATCCTACTCCATTACATCTAAAACAACTTACTTTAGTTTTTGAATAAAGTTTAGACTTTATATTAGCAGCTCTATTTAAATAAGAAACAGTTTCTTTACGCCCATTTGCTTTTGCAGCTTTATTTAAAAGCTTTTTATATTTGATTTTTAGTTCCTGAGTATTCATCATTTTTCGAGAAAAAGAGCAGTTTATAGATAGACTCAATGTTGGAATAAATAAAAAAAAATAAATTTTTTCCGTAAATATTTTTAATCTGATCTCTTCAGAGATAAAGATAATTTAGCGTGTAATTATATTTTTCGTTTAAAGGTATAAGTATTAATTTGTATTTTTAATATTAAATTTATATTTCATTTTTCAGTAATTAAGATATTTTAAGGCTTAATTGGTTATCCAGCCTTTTTAAGGTTCTTAACTAAAAAATCGTTTTCATTAGTGAGAACATCAAGCCTTGATTTTTTCAACTTTTTATCTAGTTCAAAAGTTAAATCCCTTTTTGTATCATTTAGATTCATAAAATTAAACTTAATTAAGTCAAAACAATTTGAATATACTTATTCCTAATCGAAATTGTGGATACTTTTTCCCAATAAACAAATAATATTTCATTTTGCACATAGAGAATCGAATTTAATCAACATATTGTGGAAAACCCTGTTGAAAAACGCTTAAAAAGTGGATAACTCTTGGGGAGCATTATCAAAACAAGCTTTTCTTGAATAATTTTTAAGTATTAATACTTCATCAAAAAAAAAAAATTATAGTTTAAAAAGTCTCAGAAGCACTTGTGATAACTGTGGGATCACTACTTTTAAAATAAAAAAAAATATCTACTTCAAAAGCTTATGTTGAAAAAAATTTAAAAAAATTTTTTTCTTAATGGTGTATCAATTTGAAAATTAAAGTAAAGAAAAATAAATCTAAGCTTGAAATTTCAATTTTTTGTCTTAGCTGGTCAATTTAATGCTTGATTCGGTTTTTTCTATGGAAAGATGTCTCAAGCCTAAAATTCATCGAATAAACTATACTTAGTTAGAAAGTTTTAAATGACTGAAGAAAAAAAGGATTCAAAAAAATGTTCCGGGAAGAAAAATATTATGTTTGCCTATGGTTTTATACAACTCGGTTCTAGTTTCGTATCTGCAATAGCGTTAGCTGCCATAGCTTTTGGATTTTGTTCTGTAAAGAAAGAGGCAAAACTTTTCAATAAATGTGTTACCGAAATTATTGAAGATGGGGGTACAAATTCTGAGGCAGTAAGGTATTGCAATGGGGGCAATTAACTATACCTCACTTAAAATTAAATGGATTCAACATCTGATTTGATTATCGATTTTTTGAAGGAGGAGCCAATTGGAGTAACTGATCATTTTATTTGGTTCATAACAGACATTGGCATTGTTGCCCTATTTAAAAAAGAGGAGAGCTTTGAAACTTATGATTCGAAGGTCGATATTGAGGCCAATAAAGTAGCTTTGGATATAACTAAAGAAGAAAAAGAGTATCTCAAAATAAAAAATAGAAAGCTTTTCTTATTTTATTCATGATCTAAAATTTAGTTTTTGATTCAGTATGATGGTTCAAGGTAAGATGCCTTCTCCATAATATTGTTTTCGTTAATTAATTCGTAGGTTAGCTTTTTATTTAAGGCATGCATATAAGATGTATAAAGTTATCCCCAAACAAATTCAAATTAATCTTTACTTAAATTCTTGAAAAGAATTTCTCCTTTGAAGTTAATGAGATAAGAATCCTTCATCATGGAAAATAAATCTTTCCCTTTTTAACGCAGTGAAATATGTATGTAGTATTAGGCGCTACTAAAAAGAAATTTATATTTAGAAGTTAGAAATACTTTTAGACTATTCGTGTATTCATTTTTTGTTTTTTGAATAATCCAACTGTCTCATCAAGATCCATACACGGTTGAATACTTATATCCATTAACCTCCTCCAGGGATGCCATTGCTTCCAAATTGTTTCAAGAGAATCTGCACTCACTACAGAATGTCCAATCCCATTTTGAACCATAAAAATCCAAGAATGAACCTCATAATTTTCAGGTCTGTTTTGGGGACCACCTGACTCGTACCAATTAATTAGCATTTCTGCACCTTCTTCTTGATCCTCGCCATCTGTAAATTCGTAGGAAATCAAATACCTTTGCATATAGATTATTATTAAAATCTCTAAACTATTTTAACTCTACATTTAGATATTGCCTCCCAATTTAATTAATGCTATGAAGTTTATAGAAGTGATTGTTTTAAATGACCGAAAGATTTGGGAAAATTAAAAAGAATATTTTGACAAATTTATCTTTTATAAATAAGACAATCTTGAAGTATTTTCAAAACCATGATCTGTTCGTATAGCTTTAGTAAACAGATAAAATTTGATACTTTTATAAATTCCTTAAATTAGTTACTATATTTGTATTTTATAGATAACAATGATAAATAAAAAGGACAAAAGTGATCCAATTGATAATTTAGAGTATGAAAAAGTTCTAGAAGAAGAAATAATTAATTCGTACGAAGGTAAATTCCTGAAAAATACTGAACCAGATAAAAAAAAGACTAAATTTTACAGACTTAAAAGAACTCCATTAGAAATATTAAATAGGTCATTTTTCTTTTTCTTTATTGGAAGTTTTCTTTTCTCTTTGTTTTTAGCTTATTCAGAAAGTAAGTTATGGTTTATATTTTATGTAATAAGTGCATTGTCATGTGTTTTCTATACTCCTAATAGAAAGGCTCTTAAAGAATTAATAGCAGCTTGGCCAAATATAGAGGATCTCATCAAAGGAAATAGTATGTGGAGAAAAGGCAAGTAAATAGATTATGAAACCGTTAAGTTCATTTAAAAAAGGGTTATTAAATATCCTTGGACCATATATAGAGGATGCGAAAAAGAAAAAAGAGGATAAGAAATGAGTCTTATAAAGATTGGAATTATTGTTGAAATGTTTTTGTTTGTAGGAGTTTTTTTCTGGGTTATGAAATTAAATAGTAAACAAGCTAGGCAACCATCTCTATCGAAAAAAACAATAAAAAATCTAAAATTTTAGAATTTTGATCACAAAATAAGGAATCTTTATAAAGAGATCACTTTTATGGAGAAATTTTTACTTTTTTTCTCTCACTTTGTGTATGAAATCAGTTAGAACATCAAAATAGTTTTTAAAAATATGGTTTCCTCTATCCAAGGTCTTGCTCCAATAACCAATCCATTAAATAGTGTCTTAATAGAAAAGAAACTAATAAATGTTGATCAAAAGTTCATTCAACTCGTTTCTCTTGCAGAAGGGTTACCTCGTACAGAAGTTATTGAAAGTGGAAGAAATTATTGGAGAGGTGTTTGTAGGAGCTTGATTTTTAGATTTCCTGATGACCTTGAAATTTTAAAGCTTGATGTGAGGAGTTATGTAGATAGATCTAAAGGGATAATCCAAATAAGATCTGCTGCAAGATTAGGGCAATCTGATTTAGGCGTTAATTTAAGAAGAGTGGAATACTTATTTAATCAATTAGAGAAATTTTAATTATTCTGTTTTTTATAAATTTAAGGTTCTTTTTACTAAATACTTGTGCTTTAATTCATAAGAATATTGAATTGCCATGGTAAAAATAATCTTAGTTGGAATTATTGTCGCGCTGGTATATTCTCAACCTGAACTTCGTCTTACAGTCGCTGATTGGTTGAAAGCAGCTTCTGATTTTCTTATTGAATCGGTACAAGTAAAACCCTGAATAGATTTTTAATCAAGCACTAAATCAGATCTGACACTGTAATCATTTGTTTAATGCAAACAGCTACGAAAATAAATATTATTATCCTGCTTAATATATATTTCACTTAAACAAATAAATAGTTTTAGGAACATAATAGAAAATTTTTTTGAAATTTTTGAATAGTTAACGATAATAAGGGATATGAAGCTTAGATTATTTGAGTTCTATTTTATTAAAGACTATTTAAGGCCTTGGTTTGGTCTTATTTATTCTTTATTCTTTCTGTTTATTTTAGGTGCAATTGGCTATCGAATAACAGAGGGGTGGGTATGGAGTGATTGCTTATGGATGGTTCTGATCACAATAACCACTATTGGTTTTGGAGAAGTTCAACCTTTAAGTCCTGAAGGCAGGATAGTAACTGTTTTAGTAATCGTTGGCGGATTGATATTTATTCAATTTACCTTTCAAAAAGCTGTTAGATTATTCGAATCAGGCTATTTTCAAAGAGTAAACGAATTACGTTTTAAAAGAATTCTTAGAAAAATGGAAAATCATGTAATTTTGTGCGGATATGGGAGGGTAGGACAGGAAATATCTAACCAAATAAAAACTCAAAACATTCCTATTATCGTTGTTGAGAGTGATGAAGAGAGGAAAAAGATTGCGGAAGAAAATGGTTTAGAAGTCCTTTGTGCTGATGCGACTCTTGATGAGACGTTAAAACTAGCAGGATTAGAAAAATGCAAAAGTTTGGTTGTTACCTTACCTAATGATGCTGCTAATTTATATGTCGTTTTAAGCGCTAAAGGGATAAGAAGTTCAATAAGAGTAATTGCAAGAGCTGGAACGGAAGAAGCTGCAAGTAAGTTGAGATTAGCTGGTGCAAGTATAGTTGTAAGCCCTTATATCGCGGCAGGAAGAGCAATGGCATCAATGGCATTAAGACCAATCGCAATTGACTTTCTAGATCTTTTAGCGGGCAGTGAATGTGAAATTGAAGAATTTGAATTAAGTAATGATATTAGTCTTTTTGAAACAGCAGAGAAAAGATCACTTTCTGAACTAGGAATAGGCAAAAAAAGTGGTGCAAAAATATTAGCTATAAAAGAAAACGAAAAATTAGTAACCAACCCTGGAGGTAACTTTATACTGCAGCCAGGTCAGTTATTAATAGCATTTGGCAGTAAAGAACAACTAAATTTTTTAAACGGTTTATTAGGAAATCTTGTTGTAGCAGTAGAGCTTTTAAAGTAAATGTAACAAAATAATTTGATATATAAATCTTTCAATTTTGAAATTTTTTAAACACTGTAAATTATCTTTATATTAAACAAACTTAGTTCTCATTACATAGTGGGCATTTTCAAAAAAAACCTCGCTTTCGTTTCTGTAATTTCATTAATGCTTTCCCCATCTGCGATGGCATCAAAAAGATTGAGTGGACTTGGGGCATCATTCCCTTCAAAAATTTATACCAGATGGTTTTTTGACTTAGCTAAATCTGGAGGTCCTAGAATTAATTATCAAGCAGTAGGTTCTGGATCTGGAAGAAAAGCCTTCATAGACGAAACTGTAAATTTTGGTGCATCAGATGATCCTATGAAAGTTTCTGATATAGAGAAAGTTAAAAGAGGACTTGTTCAAATACCAATGGTTGGGGGAACAATTGCGTTTGGATATAACTATGATTGCGATTTGAAATTAACTCAAGAGCAGGCTGTTCAAGTAGCAATGGGAATGATAAAAGATTGGAAGGAATTAGGATGTAAATCAGGCAAATTAACTTGGACGCATCGTTCCGACGGTTCAGGCACGACTAAAGCTTTTACTAATTCTATGAAAGCATTTTCACTTACATGGACTTTAGGAACTGGTAAATCAGTTAAGTGGCCAGCAGGTGTTGGAGCAAAAGGTAATTCTGGTGTGGCGGGTGTTATTCAAAATACTCTCGGAGCAATTGGTTATGTCAACCAATCATATATAAAAGGGAATGTAAGAGCTGCAGCTTTACAAAATCTTTCTGGCGAATTCGTTACCCCCAATACTGAATCAGGCGCAATAGCTTTAAATGGAATAAATCTTGATAAGAACTTGGCGGGTAAAAATCCAAACCCTACTGCCAAAGGAGCTTATCCCATAGCAACCTTGACTTGGATACTTGCTTATGAAAAAGGCAATGGTAGGAATACCAAGGCAATTCAAAATACATTCTATAAATTGCTCAGCGATGAATACCAAGATAAAGCTTCGGCTCTAGGATTTGTTCCACTTAAAGGAGATATCCTTGAGAAATCAAGAGCCGCAGTTAAAAAAATAGGAAGATAAATTTTCAATACATGTCAAATTATCATGACTTTCATATACCTTTAACCCCTCTTAAAGTCTTTTACAACATTTAGTAGTAGATTTATAGAGATATTCTTTTTTTAATGGAAGAGAAATTAACTCTTTTCAAAAATCGTAAAAGATTCGGTATCGAAAAAAATATTGATATTATCTTTAAGAATACTGCTCTAGTCTTGTCTAGTTTCGTAGCAATAATACTTTTAGGAATAATTTTAGTAGTCTTTTTTCAGTCATTCGAATCCTTTTCTAGGTATGGCTTGAAGTTTCTTGTAACGTCCAATTGGAATCCAGTAAAAGATGAATACGGAGCTTTTACTGCAATATATGGCACATTATTGACCTCATTTCTTTCGCTATTAATTACTATCCCTTTGGGCGTTGGAACTGCAATATTTATTACCGAAGACTTTGTGCCGAAAGTTTTTAGAGAAATAATAGGTTCGTTTGTTGAATTATTAGCAGCTATACCATCAGTTGTGTTAGGGCTTTGGGCAATATTTGTAATGGAACCTTTTTTTAGGACCTTTTTTGTCTTGTTACATAATTTCTTTGGTTGGATACCTTTATTCAGTACAGAACCTGCAGGTAGGAATTCCTTGTTAGCAATATTAATTTTAGTAGTAATGCTTTTGCCAATAGTGACTTCCATTGCAAGGGATTCTCTTAATCAAGTGCCTAAAAAGCTTAGAAATGCAGCCTATGGGATTGGAGCAAGTAGATGGAAAACAATATTTTCAGTAATTTTGCCGGCAGCATTATCAGGAATCATGGCAGGTGTTCTATTGGCTTTAGGTAGGGCAATGGGTGAAACTATGGCTGTCACAATGATTATCGGAAATTCCAATGCATTTAGTTGGTCTATATTATCTCCTGGGTATACCATTTCCTCTATGCTTGCAAACCAGTTTGGTGAAGCTGATGGAAGTCAAGTTTCATCACTTTTTTATGCGGCTTTTGTACTGATGATCCTATCTTTAGTGGTCAATATCTTTGCTCAATGGCTAGTTAAGAAATTTAGTCTCAAATATTAGATAATTATGAATTCACTCTATTACCAGAAAAGATTATCAAGAAATATAGGAGATAAATTCTTTACTTCTGTATCAGCAATTTGTGCATTGATAGCAATACTCCCTTTGATTTTTCTAGTGACTTATATCCTTTACAAAGGTGGATCTCAAATCACACCAGAATTATTTACTTTAGAACCAAATCCTCCTGGAGATGATCTAGGTGCAGGAGGTATTAATCCTGCCTTAATAGGGACATTAATAATTACTAGCGTTGCTTCAATTATTGCCATACCAGTAGGTGTTGGCGGCGGTATATATCTAGCTGAGTATTCTAAAGGTGGTTCTTTTTCAAGGTTTATTAGATTCGGGGTAAATGTTTTAGCGGGAGTCCCCTCAATAATTGCTGGTGTATTTATTTATGCCTTAATTGTTTCAACAAAGATTTTATTTGGAAGTATGTACAGTGGCTTGGCCGGAGGTATGGCGCTTTCAATATTAATGTTGCCTACTGTGATAAAAACAACTGATGAAGGGTTAAAGCTTGTGCCTAATGAGTTGAGATATGCTTCTCTTGGTGTTGGAGCAAGTATGTATACAACAATATTAAAAGTTACTTTGCCATCTGCATTTAGATCCATTGCTACTGGAGTTGTTCTTGGTATCGCAAGAGCTGCAGGCGAAACAGCGCCTTTGATCTTCACTGCTTTATTTTCTTACTACTACATAACTGGTATTGGAGATTTGTTTTATGAGATGGGATCTTTAGCTGTATTGATATACAATTTTGCTCTTGAACCATATGATGCTCAAAATAAACTGGCTTGGGCAGCTTCCTTTATTCTTGTTTTATCGATACTATCAGTGAATATATTTTCAAGGATACTAGCCGCTTTTACTGAGAAAACTAAAAGAGTATAAATGATCAAAACTAATAAAAAAACACCAAAGAATATCATTTTATCTCTTGAGAATGTCTCCATTAGATATGGAACTTTTGAAGCAGTAAGAAATGTTTTTTGTAAATTTAAAAAAGGAAATATAACCTCCCTTATTGGACCTTCAGGTTGTGGTAAATCAACTGTTCTTAGATCATTAAATAGAATGAATGATTTGATTCCGAATTGTTCATTAAAAGGAACTGTACTCTTTGATGGAACTAATATTTATGATAAAAGAGTAGATCCAGTTGAAGTAAGAAGAAGAATTGGAATGGTTTTTCAACAACCAAATCCTTTCCCAAAATCTATCTATGAAAATATCGCATTTGGAGCGAGAATTAATGGTTTTACAGGAGATATGGATGAATTAGTTGAAAGTTCTCTTAGAAAAGCTGCGTTATGGGACGAATGTAAGGATAAATTAAATGATAGTGGTTACTCTTTATCTGGAGGACAACAGCAAAGATTATGTATTGCGCGAACCATTGCAATTGAGCCTGAAATAATTCTTATGGATGAGCCATGCTCAGCATTAGATCCCATTTCAACTTTAAAAATAGAAGAGACGATGCACGAACTTAAGAAGAATTATACAATAATAATCGTTACTCATAATATGCAGCAGGCATTAAGAGTTAGTGATATGACTGCATTTTTTAATGCAATTGAATATGAAGATGGAGATGGAGGTAAAGTTGGTTATCTTGCAGAATTTAATTCCACTAGGAAAATTTTTAATTCTCCCAAAGAAAAAACTACTCAAGAATACATATCAGGTAAATTTGGTTGATGTTTAATTTTTACTTTATTAAAGAGTAATTTTTACTTTAAAAAGAAGACAGGGGTAGACAAACAGTATAAATACCTATATAGTTATTTCGACTTAGCAGGTTTATCTTTGAAAAATTATCCTTTTCTACCTTTCTTGATTTTTGCAGGGGCTTTAATAACAACTGCAACTATAGGATTACCAGTATTTACTTCATAATTTACAAGTTTTTCTATTGAGGTTAATCTTATGGTTTCAATAATAAACAAAGAATTAATTGGAACTCCTCATAAAACATTAATTAAAGGAAATTTATTTGACTTTATAAAAAAAAGAGAGAATATGAATTTGTGTGGGAGTGAAAATTCTTTATTAAAATCATTTTTTAAAACGGTTAATTTCTAATTTATTTATCATGGATAAAACGAAAGAACAGTTAGAAAAATTAAGAGAAGTTGCAGAAGCATCTCTTACAAAAACTGATGAACTTCAAAAAGTTCTTGCTCAAATCGAAGCTTTAATGTCCAGAGAAGAATCACAAACATTATCAAAGAAGAAATAAATATTCAAAAGATAATTTTTTGTACATTTAATGATACCTATATAATTTAAATGTAGTTATTAATTTAATATCCAGAATCCTTTTATAAGGTTTCTCGTTAGGTATCTAAATCTTACCTTCTTTCTGTAGAAGGTCTCTTTAATTTGTTTGTATTGTTTATATTTTTATTGCCTATTTATTTAATTAATTACTTTATGAATTTCTTTCAAACAGACATTTACATCGAAGGATTCAGTATTTACAACCTCTAATCCTGTTTTTTCTGTAACTTCAACAGTGGCATTGCATTCGTCTTGTTTAAGAGCCATATAACTTGGCTTTTTATCTTCTATGTCTAATTCAGTAGTGGCTTCAGCATCTTCTTTATATTGCTCCATTACGAGAGTAAGGGCCTCTATCTCAACGGAAAAATTCTCATTTGCTTTTGTCCCAAATGGAATGGTAAGAAATGGAAATAAAATCAAGGCTATTAATTTTTTCATTTCTATAAAAAAGTGTTTATTTTTTTTATAACGTGGATTGACTTCTAAGGAAAGGGTCATTAGCTTTTAAAATTCTTAGTTAACAATTTTTGTTTATAAAAAAAGTTAATAACTTTAAATTAATTGAAAAAAAAACTAAACGAGACTTTTAAGTATAAATTGGTATATAAATAAAAATTTAGTTTATTTTTGTAAAATTTCATTAGGATTTTATTTCGATAATTTCTTCTTCAGAGACAATTGCCCATTTTTTAAATGACTTTTTGCAGGGATATCCTCCTGTTAAGTCTCCAAATGCAGGCAAATATAAAGTATTTTTATTCTTGTCCATTGCAAAACATCTAAAGGATAATTTATCACTATTATTTCTTAAATAGAGTTTTGGATGATAATGTCCACAAATATTCAAAGTTTTATTATCGGCTAAATTAATTGACTCATGGCTTAAAGTAATATTTTTTGTTTTTCTAATATCAAAAATTTTTAAATTTTTAATATCACAACCTACATCATGATTTCCCAAGACAAGTTCAACATTAGTTTGTAGTAGTTCAGGCAGATCCTCAACTTTTTTTTGAAGAGTTTTATCTATTGAAAATTTGCTGTGGAATAAATCTCCCAAAATTATTAACTTTTCAGGACTATATTTTTTTACTATTTTTTTTATTCTTGCGAAATTATTTTCATCTAAATTATTAGTAAGAGGGATACCATTTTGCTGAAAATACTCAGCTTTACCAAGATGAATATCGCATATCAACAATTCTTTTGTTCCGGGGAGAAATAACGCTCTTGAAGGAAGCATCTCTAATAATGTATCTTCCCAATAAAATTTAAAGGAACTTTTTTTCATTTAATCACTATATTTTTTTATAAGTTTTTCTACTCTTTTTTCAATTGGTTCATTGCTTAAGGTATTTTTAAGTCTCTCAACTAATAAAGGGAAAGCAAAAGGAGTTGGAGTTTTTATCTCATTAAGTAGCATTTTTAAATTTTTTAATCTTTCTAATGATCTAGATATTCTTTTATTTTCTAATTGATATTCTTTTACTTCTTTATGCGATTGTTTTATTAAAAGATGGCCCTCTTCATATTTAGTGAAAACATCGTAGAAAAGACTTGAACTTATTTGAAGTTGAGAAGAAGTTTTCGTTTTGGTTGGATTATTTTGATTTACTAGTCCACTTATTTGGGCAATATTTTTGAATCTACGTTTTGTTAATTCTGAAAAATTAATTGCATTTTCTAGATCCTCTTCTAATTTTTTGTTATCCAAAAAGTAATCAGCGTCTTTTTTTATTATGGAGAAATCATAATCTTCTGAGGTTGTTAGGCAGAATCCAAAATCGTTAGCAGTAATACTAAATGTAGATTGTTTTAATTTTGCCAATCTTAAGGCCCATAGAAATGCAATTCCTTCATTTACAAATTTGCCATCAAGTGTAAAAACAAAAAGATTTGATAAATCCTTAGTTTTATATATTTCTATAAGGAATTCATCTTTCTTTGGAATATTTGAAAGAATCTTTTGTTTCAAAAATATTGGACGTAAAGAATTTAGTTCAGGATTTAAGTAATCATATTTTTCTAATTCATTGCATATATCTATTTCTTTTCTCAAACATTCACAAAGCAGATCAGAAATTGCCATTTGACCTCCAACCCATGCAGGAATGAGTGAACTTTTTTTTGTTGATTTTTTAACGTATAAAACCATATCTCGGATTCTTACAAATTGAAGCATTTTACCTGCAAAGTAAAAGGTATCTCCAGGATTTAATTTTGAAGCAAAATTCTCTTCTAAATTACCTAAGGATTTGCCTTTCATATATTTAACATTTACAAATTTGTCACTTGTAATTGTCCCAATATTGAACTTATGCATTCTTATTAAAGATTTGTCTTCTACAAAATATTTAAAGTTCTCATTATTATTTTGTGATTCTTTTTTAACTATCTTTTTATATTTTGGGTATGCTTTAAGACATTTTCCTCCATATTCTAAAAAGTCAAGACACCAATTCCAGTCTTGATCTTTTAAATTTCTATAACTCCAGCAATTTTTAATTCTTTCCTTCTCAATTGTCGGATCAAAACCATTCCCGCATGCTAAGCTTATTAGATGTTGAAGAAGCACATCATAAGATAATTCAGGCAGTCTAATTTCTTCAGATATACCACTTTTTATTATTCTTCTCATTGCACTAATCTCTAATAATTCTAGAGAATTGGTAGGCATAAAAATTATTTTTGATTTTCCTCCTGGTCTATGAGCACTTCTTCCGGCTCTTTGAATAAGTCTAGCTAAATTCTTTGCACTACCAATTTGAACTATTTGATCTACCGGTTGGAAATCAACCCCTAAATCTAATGAGCTGGTGCAGACTACCCATTTTATTAATCCGTCTTTAACTCCTTCTTCAACTCTTTTTCTATCTTCTTTATCGAGTGAGCCGTGATGAATTGCTACTTTGTCTTCCATCTCTGGGTAAAAAAATTTAAGACATTGATACCATCTTTCAGATTGATTTCTTGTATTGGTGAATAATAAAGTGCTTTTATTTTTATCTAGTATTTTTATAAGCGAAGAATGACTTCTAATTCCAAGATGTCCACTCCATGGAAAAGTAGTTTCCTTCTCCGGTAAAACACTTATAATTTCGATCTCTTTTTGAATATTTGTACTAATTATTTTGGGCTTTATAGCGCTCATACCAACTATTGCTCTAGCCGCTTCTTCAATATTTCCTATAGTTGCAGACATAGCCCATATTTGTAAATTTTTTATATTACCTCTTAGCCAACTTAAAGATAACTCACACTGGTTACCCCTTTTACTACCCATTAATTCATGCCATTCATCAATAATTATTGATGACAACTCCTTAAAGAGAATATTAGAGGCTTTATTAGAAAGTAAAAGAGATAGAGACTCTGGAGTGGTTATAAGAATATTAGGTGGTTTAGTTAATTGCTTTTTCTTTTCATACGAGGTGGTATCCCCATTCCTAATTTCAACAGTGATTTCTTTATTAAAATGTAAAGCTGCTAATTGTATAGAATTTTTTAGATCTCTACTTAGTGCTTTTAAAGGAGTTATTAATAATATTTTCACACTTTTATTATTTTTTGGATCTTCTATCTGTGAAAGAGGTCCCATTAATGCAGCATAAGTTTTGCCGCATCCAGTAGGGACTTGTATTATTCCATTTTTTCCATTTAAAAATGCTTCCCAAGATTCGATCTGGTAGGGTAATGGCTCCCATCCATTTGTGAAGAAAAACTGTTTAATTTTAGAAATTAAATTTTTTTGCTTAATATTTTGCTTAATATTTTTCATGATATTTTTTTCATAAGTTCATAAGCATTCTCTAGGCTATCCGCATCTTTGATTTTTTTATCTTTTCTCCATTTTGTTATTCTTGGAAATCTTACTGCTATTCCTGACTTATGACGTTTTGAAATTTGTATTTTCTCAAAAGATATTTCGAATACCATTTCTGGTTTCAATGATCTAACAGGGCCGAATTTTTCTATTGTATTTTTCCTTATCCATTTATCTAGCTCTTTAATCTCAGTATTCGTTAAACCAGAATATGCACTTGCAAATTTAATTAATTGCTGGTCTTTCCATAATGCAAAACTGTAATCCGTATAAAGACCAGCTCTTCTACCACTTCCACCTTTAGCGTAAATAAGAACAGCATCCAATTGCATGGGATCAACTTTATATTTCCACCAAATACCTTTTTTTCTCCCAGATGTGTATGGAGAATTTTTGTTCTTAATTATTAATCCTTCAGTATTATTTTCTCGAGATTTTTCTTTAAAAGTTAAAGCATCAGTCCAATCATTAGGATAGATTAAATCGCATATTCTGAAAATATCAGTGATATTATTCTCAGTTTTATTTGACCATTTTGAAAAATATTTTTCTAACTCAATTCTCCTATTTTCTAATTTAATTTGTCTTATATCTCTTCCATTAATCTCTAAAAGATCATAAGCAATAAAAATAATTGGATATTTTATTTGGATTGATCTAGGAGGAGATTTTCTATTTATTCTTTTTTGAAGAAAAGGAAAATCAAAGGCAATTTGTTCTTTATAATTCCAAACTAATAATTCCCCATCAAGAACAAAATCATCTTTTATATAAGACATTCTCTGAACTAATTCTGGGAAAGATTCATTTACTAATTCTTGCCCTCTTGTCCACAAAGAACAATTCCCTGATCTTTTAATTAATTGAATCCTGATACCGTCATATTTCCATTCAAATTGAAAATCATTTATTGAATGTTTGAATATTTTATCTTCAAAGGTATTTGCAAGAAGAAAAGGAAATGGTTTTGAATTCAATTCTTCAGGATTGATATTCTTATTAATTAAAAATTCATATGAATCAATTGAAGGTTCAAAATTCCCCATCAATCTATGGGAAATAATCTCTTCATCAATACTAGTTAGTTTTGATATTGATTTTGTGATTAATCCTATAGAGACACCTACTCTAAATGTTCCTGTAAGAACTTTATTGAAAATCAGATGGTTATCTTCCGGTAATGTTTCCCAAATATTTTTAATTTCAAAAATTTTCTCCTCATCATTAAGTTTTGATAAATCAGGTATTATTTTGCTTAATAATTCATTGAGACTTATATTTGATAATTTCTTATTTCTGGAAGTACTTTTATTTTTAAGTAATAAAGTTATTACCTCAGCAGAATCACCAACTTTTAAATAACATGTATCAATTAACCATTGAGGATATTCATATATTTGAGAAAAAAGATTTTTTAAATATCTTCCACTAATAAATCTCTTATTACTTTTTCCAGTTAGTAAAGATATTGTCCAGGAATTATCTATTGCTTTATTAGATAAAAAATAATTCTTTAAAACTTCAATTTTATTATTTGTACTGTTACTTGAATCTAAATCTACAAATAATTCTGAAAAATTTTTTAAGCTCATATTTATTTACTGAAAAAAAAGAACATTTATTGATTCCTTTTCAACTAAATATTTACTTAAGGCTTCACTATCGCCATGATGAAAAAATATATTTTTTGCTTCAGACTTTTTTACCACTTCCAAAATCCCATCCCAATCTGCATGATCAGAGATTGCAAATCCTTTGTCATATCCTGATCTTTTTCTTAGAGCTCTTATTGACATCCATCCACTAGCAAAAGCTGTTTGAATATTTTTAAAATTTTTTAGATAGGATTCCTTACTTAAAGATGGCGGTAATAATATTAGACTTCCTTTAAGTTCATCAATCTTTTTTTTATTTTCGATTTTTATAGTATCTTTAATATTAATTCCAAGTTTCTTATAACAATTGTTCATTTTATAAATACTGCCATGGGAATAAATATCACCTTTAAAATTTGTTTGACTAATTTCGTTTAACAATCTCTGGGCTTTTCCAAGTGAATAGCAGAAAAGTAAAGAAGTTTTTTCTGGTGAATTAGTTATCCATCTAGAAATATCATTTGCTATTTTAGTTGTCTCATCCCACTTGAATATTGGTAAACCAAAAGTACATTCGCTTATTAAATAATCAGTTTTTACTATTTCATATTGTTTGCATGTCTCATCTTCTTGAAGCTTAAAGTCACCTGAAATTAACCATTTTTCTTCAGCAAAAATAAATCTTATTTGACTGGATCCAAGAATATGACCAGAAGGATGAAAAGAAATATTGATGCCATTTATCTTAAATCCATCTCCATAATCAAAAGTCTTAATTTTGATATTTTCTCCCACTCTTTCTTTAAGAAGTATCGCTGTCTCTTTTGTAGAAAAGTATTCTTCGCAGCCAAATGTAAAGTGATCAAAATGAGCATGAGTTATTAATGCTCTTTTTACTGGCGTCCTTGGATCAATCCAAATATCCGCGAGCTCACAATAAAGATTTCCATCTTTATATCTAATTAAATCTTCTTGTTTAGTTTTCAAAACTCCATCTCTTAAATGAAGTTAATTTAGCTAATTATGCCCATGCTTGTTTTGATAAAGCTATAGCTGAAATCATTAGTAAAGCAATAATAACAAATTTGTTGCTCCAGTTTATCATTAACAAACTAATACTATTAGTTGGAATATTATTAGATAAAGAGATTTTTTTCTCATTTATTTTGGGAATATTACCCATATTTTTTGAGTAATTTAAATTATTTATATTATTTAGTAATTTAGCTTCGCAAGTTGATAGTTGTTCAACTTGATTTAATAAATCAATATCTTCGGGTCTTAAAAGTGTATTTAATTTTTTAATTTGCACTTCGTTTTTTTCGAGAAATTCACTAACTATCTCATCTGTACTCAAACCATTCTTTATTTTGATAAGAATTTCATCTCGTTCCCATGATTTTTCTAAGGAATTTAAAATTTTGTTTATTTTCATTTTAAGTATTTTTACCCATCTTAAATCATTATCTTTTTCTGCTGTGGTTTTTTCTGTTGAGTTATAATAAAAAATTAGTTTTATTTAAGATTTACGAATAAGTCTGTTTTTAAAATAGTTAATTTTTACTTTTTCTTCAATTTTTCCTGAACTGTTTTTTACTTTTACTTTATTATTTAGATTAACTATCTCATCTGAAACGTTTTTACCAGTTTCAAAATAACTTTTAATTTTCTCTAATTCTTCTTTATTTAATCTTTTCGTAGCGCCTTTTGCATTGATCCCTAGTTTCTTGCAGGCTAATAATATTCTATTACTTTCGACATTAAGATCTTTAGCAATAGTATAAATCGGGGTGGTCATGGAAATTATAGTTTTCTTTTTTAATTTATTATTAATAGTATATTTATAAATTAGTAATTAAATGAATCTTTAACTATTATTAATTTTAAATTTTTTAAAAATTAAGCAACTTCATCTTCTAAATTGTTTAATTCATTAAACTTTTTTTTCATAGTTGGGTTATTTCTAGTTAATTTCTTAACTGTTAAATCTTGGGATTTGCTATCAGCAGATAACAAATGTTTTTTTGAAAGAATTAAAGCCTCCCTAGTTTTTTGTAGATGGACTATCGATTTATCAATTTCTGTAATTGCATCATTAAATCTATCTTGGGCTAGTGATACATTTTTGCCAACTGCATTCTTAAATTGCTCAAGGGTACTTTCAAAATTAGTTATGTCGTAGTTCTCGCGTCTCATTAAATCAATTTGAGATTTGTATTTTAGAGTTTCCAAAGAAGCATTTCTTAGTAAAGAAATAATTGGCAAAAAGAATTGTGGTCTTATTACATACATCTTTGGAAATCTATGAGAGACATCAACTATCCCTGCATTATATAATTCACTATCTGGTTCCAGAAGAGATACGAGTACTGCGTACTCACAAGATTTCTGTCTTCTATCTTTATCTAATTCTTTTAAGAAATCTTCGTTTTTTCTTTTATTATTTCCATTAAAACTTTCGTTCTTCATCTCAAACATGATGGATACGATTTCAGTATTATTTTCATCAAATTCTCTAAATATATAGTCTCCCTTACTTCCAGAAGTAACATCATTATCCTTCTCAAAATAAGAGTTTTTAAATGCAGAGGCGCGATTAAGATTAAATTGGTTTTCGCAATGGATTTCTAAGGTTTCGCCAACCATCTTTGTAGATAATCTAGATTTCATTTCTCTTAGCTCCTGAATAGTCAAGTCCCTTTCACTAATTTTGCTTTTAAACTTTTCTTCAATTAATTTTTCATTAATTGATTGTTCAAGTTTCATCTTTTCAATCGAATTTATTAATGATGTGTTTTCTTTCTCTAAATTAATAACAGCTTCATTGACTTTGTTTTTTAAAGATAATTCTGAAATCAATGACTGGTTTTTGATTTCATTCTTTAACTTATTTAATTCATTATTAAGAGAATTAATTTTATTTGTTGCTTGATTTTTTAAATCATTTAGGGCATTTGTTTTCTTTTCTTCAGCGATATTTAATTTAGATTCAAGAGCTTGTATCTCAGACTCTTTGATTCGATTTTGCTCTATTAACTGTATTTTTAATTCACGCTTTAAAATTTCCAAAGCTTTTTTATTATCTTCCTCTGCTAAGAGAAGTCTTTCTTTTATTTGTTTATTAAATTCCTCGTCTTTTATTTGAAGAAGTATATCTTCAAATCTATGAGGATCAATTTGGAAAGTTTTGCCGCATGAAGGACATTTAATATCTTTCATTTTTAATTACAAAATTAATATTAGAAAGAATTTAATATTCGAATTTTTTAAAAAGAATATTATTCTTGACTAAGAATAAACAATTATCGAATGTTATGCATTAATAAATTAAATAAATAATCAATGGGAGTTATATTAATCCAGATTCTTTAAGGATATTAATTTTATTTGCTAATTCGATATCTGCTGAAGATATCGAGCGTTCTAATGTTTTATGAGAAGAAACTGTATATCCACTATCGTCAACAAATTCGTCTTCTGAATCCTTTAAATGCAAATTCTCATTTTTGACCGCGTTATATTTATCTGATTTGTATGAATTTGATTTGGCAATATTGCTATATCCAAAATTTGCAATTCCTCTTGCATCTAATGCTTCCTCAACTAATATTCCAACAACTTTAGATCTACTTATAGATTCGCTTTTTGATATTTCATCAATAATTTCAAGTACCCTTTTTCTTGGGAGATAACCTATCCTTTTAACTTTATTTTCCATGAAATTTAATATATGACGTTATTGTAACACTTCTGTCAAATCTAATCATATTTGAAATTTATGGTTCCATTCGAAATCTTAAATATTGAATTAATTTATAAGTCTAAAACCTTTACATAGAATATTCCCGCTTTACTTTTTTATTAGAATATTTTATGTGCTTCAAATTAGTTAATCTTTAATAGTATGCATAAATTCTAAAATTTTTTAATTTAAACCCTAAACATTATGAAAGATAAAGTTTATGATAATGCTGACAGCTTCGCAATTTCATTTGATGAGGAATGGAAAAATATTGATTGTGAGGATTCACGATTAAAGATAGAGAAGGTCCTGGAACTTTTATCTGACCATCCTTTTTTAGTCTCTAATCCAGAGAATGCAAGAAATATCGCTGAATTTAGGATATTTTCATTAAAGAAATTTCAATAACTATTTTTATATATTTTTTGAAAACTAATTTTTAAATTAAGAGTTCAATACTTCGAATTACATAATTGGTGAACTAAAAAATCCTTTACTGTATAAAAATATTGTTATCCCTATTATTGGACCTATCCCAAATATAAAAAGAACTAATTTTGCAGAATTTTTTGTTTGACCTAATTCTTGTTGAATATTTGAGTTTGATTTATTTTGTAATTTTTTAAATTTTTTCTTCTTCATGAAATTTATTTTACTACATCACTAATTTAATAAATTTTGATATGTTTTTAAATCTCAAATATTTTTTTAGGCAAGATTCTTTAATAAATATAAAAGTATAATATTGTATAATGTAGTGAAAAAGAAGCAAATATGAGTGCAACCAAGAGAGAAGAAGTAAGTTCTCACCTTAGGTATATAAGGTTAGAGTTGAGAGAAATGCATCAAACGCTTATTAAAGACGATTTATTACCAGATATAAATGAAGCTAAGGAATTACATGCACAACTTGATGCTTTGCTTGATCTATTATCAGATAAAAGAGCGACAAAGGTAAAAAGTCATTTTTGAAGCTTCTGATTATTCAGAATACACTATGATTTATTAGTATCTGATTCAATTTTTTTTCTATTATCATGCATTTGTTCTAATTTATTGTAAATTTCTTTTATTTGAATTTGTATTAAATCAGTTGAATTTATATTACTTAAAGCATCCATTGCTGATAAAAGACTTTCCTTTGCGTCAATCAAATGTCTACATTCTTTACTGCCTGCTTCGTAAGACATGATATTTAAAAATTTTATTAT
>CACOFO010000002.1 GCA_902626435.1 uncultured Prochlorococcus sp. | reverse complement strand
AAGGAACTCAGTCGACAAATAAATCCATCCCATAACACTTCTTTGAATCTTTTACCTCTTAATAGTAGAGGAGAGAGATTTCCTATTAATAATTCTAATTTAGAGCCGGTTCTTGGTCCTAGACCAGTAAGCGACTCACTATATTTACATGCATTATTTGAGGGTCTATCTAAAATTGAGTTAAAAGGATGGGAAAAGCTATCTGAACTGACAGGCTCACTTCCAAAAAAAATTATTACTATTGGTGGAGGTTCAAAAAACTATCAGTGGAGAAAAATAAGAGAAAGAATCATTAATATACCAATTGTTTCATGTAATAAAACCACTTCATTTGGCACTGCCTTATTAGCCATTGATTCAAACTAATAATTTCTAAATATTTGATGAAGATATAAAATTTTAATGAAAAGGTTTCACAAACTACACATCTTAATTTAAAGTATATAGGTTGGAGCCGGGATAGCTCAGTTGGTAGAGCAGGCGACTGAAAATCGCCGTGTCCCCAGTTCAAATCTGGGTCCTGGCACCTTCAAAAACCCCTCTTAGAGAGGGTTTTATATTTTCTTGATACATAGGGACTAAATTTTTCTTTAAATTATAGAATTTGAATTTTTTAGTTTTCCACTCTGCAGACTTGACCTATCACACCCAGAATTAATTGATCTCCATTTGGATCTTGCCAATCAGCGAAATCATTGAAATTACTATTTAATTCATCTGTAGAGACATCAACGTCTCTAAATAATTTTTCAAAACAATTTATATCCATTGTATAAAGAATATCCTTTGAGATTTCACTTTTTGTTTTGGGAATAAATTTACTTAATACTCGCACAGACCCGTCTTCATTCCTTTTTATACTTTGCCTATCCCATAATTGTTCTCCATATTCACTTTTAGGGACTCCAATCCATTCATGGGTCAGAGCATCTGATTTTTTTATTGAAATGCAAAATGAAACAATAATCGAAAGGACTAAATAAATAAAATTTTTAAAAAATATTGAATTGACTTTCATCTTAGAATCATTCATGACTACATTATGGAATACAAAAATCTTTTATTGGGAGAAAATATAAGATTAAAAATTTGTAAAAATTTTAATTGATTAGTATTTCTATTATAGATAGAATCAATTATTAAATTTAAGAATCTACCTCCAATAACTTTATTTGAAAAATAATGAATAAAATACAGAAATTTCTCTCAGTAGTTTTTTTTATTGCAATATTTGTTGTATTGATTTATTTGATCCAAAATTATGGAATTGAACCTCTCAGGAACAAAATAGAAAGTATGGGGATTTGGGCTCCTTTTGGAATATTCATACTTAGAGGAGTAAGTATTATTTTACCTGCCCTTCCAAGTTCAGCTTATTCTTTACTAGCTGGTTCATTACTAGGATTTCAAAAAGGTTACATGACAATAATCTTTTCTGATATCATTTTTTGCCAAGCTGCTTTCTTTATTGCAAGAAATTATGGTCGGGTGCCTGTACGTAATTTAGTTGGCCCGAAAGCAATGCAAAAGATTGAAAGTTTCAATCAGAACCAACTAGAAGAAAATTTCTTTCTTATGACTGGTTTACTAATGACTGGCCTTTTTGATTTTCTAAGCTACGCAATTGGTATTGGAGGAACTCGCTGGAAAATATTTACTCCAGCATTATTAATAAGTCTTCTAATCAGTGACTCTATACTTGTAGCAGTGGGAGCTGGAGTTAGCCAGGGAGCAGGATTATTTCTAGGAATTGCTCTATTGGGAATGTTTGCATTAGCTACTATTTCAGGATTAGCAAAAAACAAAATACCTAAATGACAAAACTGTTCAAAATTCTGTATTAAAACAAGAGAGATATGACATTTTTGCAAACAAAAACTATATAAATAAGAATTCATGCAAGAATAGAAATCGATTATTTTTTTAAGTTCATAGATGACTCCTTTTAGACCAACTTCATATGATCGCCCAGGAGAACAAATATCAACCACTCCTTCTGGATTAAAAGTAACTTCTGCAAAGAGATTAATGGTGGATTCAATGGTAAGAATGATTCAAAAAGCAGAAAATCATTCTGCAGAAGATAAACTTGGCGAAGAATTCAACAACAATTAATCAATTTATCGATAAAAGTATAGGAGAGTGGAAATCCATAAGAAGCACTCATACTTTAACTTTTCAGGAATTTGAAAACTCAACTAGTAAAATATATATAAAACATATTAACCCTGAAAATAAAAAAGTTATTGAAATTTTTAAAAATTACAAATTAAGTTTAAACTTAGAAACCATAGCCATTTCAATAAAATGGCAAGCTATTAGTGATTGGGAAGATGATGATATGAGTGAGGGAGATGAAACAATTTTGATATTTTTACCCAAGGATGAAAATTCAGGAATTGTTTTACGAAATAAAGGTTATACAGAATCTTTTATTTCATCATCCAATTATTTAGTTGATGAACAAAATAATTTACATATTAAAACTATCTACCAATCAACTGTTTCTGAAGAAAAAATTTCTTTTTTATCCACTCACATAAGATCAAGATTTTCTATTATAAGAAATCTGGAAAATAACTCAGTAATACAGACTTCCCATACTTCTGAAATAAGAAATTTAGCTAGTTTAAAAGATTAATAATCCTTTTAAATTGAAACTCTGTTTCAGAAATTAAATCAGGAAGGAAGCCTTTGTTTCCCTGCATATTATTCACTGTAGAATTTAAATCAGAGATAGTTGCATCTCGCATTAATTCAAAAACCCTTCTTGCATTTCTTAAAGGTACCCCAAGAGCAAGATAAGTATTTTTAAGATCCTTCAAACAACTTTTTTCTAAAACTGATTCGTCATTAGAAATTAAAAGATAAGCAACAATCCTTAGGATTATTTCTCCATCTCTTAAACAAACGGACATCTTGTTAGTTGTATTAAAAGATATTTTTGAATTAACTGAATCTTGATTTTCACAAATCATAGATGTTACAGCATCTGCTGCAATTGCATGAGAATTATTGGTAATTGAGCTTATTGCATCTAATCTTGAGTTTGCACTGTTAATAAATTCTTTTATATTGCTTAAATCATTTAATTTCTTATCAGCGGAAAATAGTGGGTTTTTCTTTAAAACTGACATTATTAAATAAAAGAAAAATTAAAGTTCGAGTATAAGAATAGTACAAAGTTAGTAAAAACAATACAATTTCAAAATTAACGCAACTCTTCTTAATTAATAACTTCATTCCAAAGTGATAGTTGAAATAATTCAAATAAAAAAATTTTTTTTCGCTAATATTAAAATGCAAATTTCATAAAGTTTTGGATCAACAAGATTTAAAATTATCAAAGAAACTTATTTCCTCATATAAAAAGAGATTGGAAAAAGAAATTCTTGACCGAAGTATTAAATTAAGGATGCCTCAAAATAAATTTCAAGAAATAATTAATAACAATAATGAACTTTTAAATTTAAAAAAAGCGTTAGAAGATCTAGAGACGTAATCTGAACCTAATAGTAAAGTCTGATTTTTGAAAAACCCGTCCAAAAGTGCATCAAACCAACAATTTCCTTTTTAAGTCCTTAAACAATGAGCAACTACAAGCAGTAAAACATGTTTATGGACCCCTATTAGTTGTAGCAGGTGCAGGTAGCGGAAAAACTAAAGCCCTTACTCACAGAATTGCAAATCTTATTGAAAATAACTCTATAGATACCCATAACATTCTCGCAGTCACTTTTACTAACAAAGCTGCTAAAGAAATGAAGGCAAGATTAGAGGTTCTTCTGGCTCAAGAATTAGCTTTTAATCAATTTGGTCAGCCTTGGGCAACTCTCAAAGAAATTGATCAAAATCAATTAAGAACAAACGTTCACCAAGAAAGGCTTCAGAACCTTTGGATCGGTACTTTCCATTCTTTATTCTCAAGACTTCTGAGATACGATATTGAAAAATATACTGATCCAGAAGGCCTAAAATGGACAAGGCAATTTTCAATTTACGACGAAACAGATTCTCAAACACTAGTAAAAGAAATTATCAGTCAAGATATGAATCTTGACTTTAAGAGATATGATCCTAAAAAGATTAAAAGATTAATAAGTAATGCTAAAAATCAATGTTTAACTTCGAATGATCTTTTAGAAAAAGCAGATAATGATTTTGATAAAAAAGTTGCAGAAGCTTACAAGAGATATAGAATTTCTCTTTCAAAAAATAATTCTTTAGACTTTGATGATCTTTTACTTTTGCCTGTTTTCTTATTGAGGCAAAATGATATAGTCAGAGATTACTGGCACAAAAGATTTAAACACATTTTAGTTGACGAATATCAAGATACAAATAGAACACAATATGAACTTATAAAATTAATTACTGCTGGAAATACTGAACCAAAAAAATTTTTTAGTTGGGATGATAGGTCAATTTTTGTAGTAGGAGACGCTGATCAAAGTATTTATAGTTTCAGAGCAGCTGACTTTAGAATTCTCATTGGTTTTCAAGAAGATTTTAAAACTTCATTTAATGACGATACAAAATCATCTTTAATTAAATTAGAAGAAAATTATAGGTCATCTTCCAATATTCTTGATGCTGCAAATTCTTTAATTGAAAACAACTCTGAAAGAATTGACAAAGTCTTAAGGGCTACTAAAGAAAAAGGGGAGCTTTTAAAGTTACTTAGCTGTGATGATGAAATTTCTGAGGCAGAAGCAATTACTAATAAAATAAAATCACTCAATAATTATAATCAAAACCCAATTTGGAAAAATTTTGCAATTTTATATCGAACAAGAGCTCAGTCAAGAGTATTAGAGGAATCTCTTGTAAGGTGGCGCATTCCTTATACAATTTTCGGAGGATTGCGTTTTTATGATAGAAGGGAAATTAAAGATGCAATAGCATATTTGAGAGTTCTTGTTAATTCCTCAGATAACGTTAGTCTTTTACGTATCATAAACGTTCCTAGAAGAGGGATTGGTAAGACAACTATTCAAAAACTTAATGATCTATCTAACAGGTTAAATATTCCATTATGGGAAGTTCTTAATGATAAACAAAGCCTTGAAGAAACGATAGGGCGATCATCAAAAGGAATTAATAAATTTACTGAAGTTATGAATGATCTTCTTAGTTATCTAGAGAATTCAGGTCCTGCTCAACTACTACAACTAATCTTAGAAAAAAGTGGCTATTTAAGTGACTTGCTAGCAAGTGGGACTGAAGAATCTGAAGACAGAAGAAATAACTTGCAAGAGCTAATTAATGCGGCTACTCAATATGAAGAAGAAACAGAGAGTGGAGATGTAGAGGGATTTCTTTCTACAGCAGCCTTAACAACTGATAATGATACCAAGAAAAATAATCCCAACTCCGTAACTCTTATGACTCTGCACAATAGTAAGGGTTTAGAATTCCAAAATGTTTTTATTACTGGACTAGAACAAGGTCTCTTCCCGAGCCATAGATCAATAGATACTCCCTCACTACTGGAAGAGGAAAGAAGATTATGCTACGTAGGTATTACTAGAGCTCAAGAAAGAGTTTTCTTGAGTCATGCCAGAGAAAGAAGATTATGGGGTGGAATGCGTGAAGCAACAATCCCTTCAATATTTCTTTCGGAAATACCTGAAGATTTAATTGATGGTGAATTACCCCAAACTGGTGGTGCTTCAATTAGAAGAGATTGGCATCTTGATCGTTTAACAAGAGTTGATCGAAATAATCCAAATGAATTTGTTAACAAACCTATAAATTCAGTAAGGAAATTATATTCAGGACCCAGTAAAGGGAAAAGTTGGATAATTGGAGATAAGCTAATTCACTCAAAATTTGGTAAAGGTGAAATCATACATATTTTTGGGAGCGGTGAAAAAATATCTTTAGCAGTAAAATTTGGTGATAAAGGAAGTAAAATTCTAGATCCCAGATTAGCTCCAATTCGTTATGTAAGTTAAAACTCATGAATGATATCTCTGATTACATCCAAGGGGAATTAAACAAAATTCCATTTAATCTATATAACCTAATTACTAAATACATAGAATCTAATAATAATACCAAGGTTGCTTTTGTTGGCGGTTATTTAAGGGATTTATTAATTAGAAAATACCACAAAAAGTCTTTTCCTGAACCTGTAGATATAGATCTTGTTGTTGAAGGTTCCTCTATTTGTTTGGCAAAATTTATAAAAAAAAATATTGTAAATGTGGATTTATGTTTAATCAAGGAATTTAATTTATACAATACGGTAGAAATAAATATTAATGACTATAAAATTGATATTGCTTCTGCAAGAAAAGAAATTTATTCTGCTCCAGGGTTAAATCCCACAGTAACTAGTAGCACTATCGAGGAGGATCTTAAGAGAAGAGATTTCACTATAAATACAATCGCATTCGAAGTCTCGAAAATGAAAATCTATGATCTTTATGGAGGAATTTCTGATATAAAAAACAAAAAATTGAACTTACTTCACAGTAATAGTATTTCAGATGATCCTAGTAGATTAATTAGATGTGCAAAATATGCTTCAAGGTTAGATTTCAATATTTCAAATAATTCCCTTAAACAATCTCAAGAAACAGTTAGAAAATGGCCTTGGAAAAGTTTAGAGACTTATCAGAAAATGATTTTTCCTCCTGCACTTGGCATACGAATAAGGATGGAAATAGCTGAAATACAAAAACACGATAACTTGAATAATGTAATTTCGATAATTCATCAATGGAAAGTTATCTCAATCTTAAATAAAAATATTAAAGTCGATAAAAGGTTTTTAAGAGGACTAAATTGGATTAAGAAGTTGAATGGAAATTATATGCTTTACTTATTAAAAGATTCAGAAGATTTAGGTACAGCATGCAGAAGATTTTTGGTAAATAATAGTGAAAAAAAAATATTAGAAGATTATTCAAATATAAAAAAGATATTAAAAAACAACCAAAAAAAATTTATACATTATTCTCCATCAACTTGGACAAAATTTATTGAGAACAGAAACCTTAATGACGAAACAGTCAAATTATTAATTTGTGATGGGGGGCCATACTGGCGTAACTTGTTTAGGTGGTTATTTATTTATAAATCCATAAAATCTAAAAAAGATGGAGAAACATTAAAAAAAGAAGGATGGGAGCCAGGGAAGGAAATGGGAAAGGAAATTAAAAGATTAAGATATTTGGAAATTGATAAATTGAAGAGAAATTGATTACATTTTTACCACCTCTCCAACCTTATACCATTTATCTTTTAGATTATTTTCATATTTACGATTGCAACTAATCAACAAGGGGCCGCATGTTTGAGGATCTAGTAGTAATGATATTCTCTCATTAAAAGTCTCTTCACCTAATGAATTTTCGTTTAAAAAATTAATTATTCTTTTTTGTTTATTTCCTTTATAAATTTTGTCAAAAATTTCTTTATTGGATTCAAAGAAAGTACTTTTAATATCTTTTCTTATTAAATCAAATACTCCAGGATAAGCTTTAAATGCAAATAAATCTAATAAAACTTTTACAGGCTCAAGATTATTTCTTTTCCTATATAGATTTGATGATTCAACCATCTCTTTAAGATGTCCAATAAATCCATATCCAGTAATATCAGTAGCAGCATTGACTAATGATTCTCTAAATTGATCTTGAAAAAAATAAATTTCATCAATCAAATATTGCTGACTCTTCAATAGATTATTAACTATTTCAGAAGAACTACCTAGCATATTAATATTTTGCATTTGACCGGCAAAACAAATCCCAACGCCGAGAGGTCTAGACATCATAAGAATATCTCCATCATTCATTCCAGATTTAAGCCATGGTTTTGCTCCATTTTTCAAAATGCCTTGGACAGTTAAAGAAATATCTATTCCTAATGAATAAGGTTTATTCACTAAACTTCTTGCCTCGAAAGTATGGCCTCCAAGTAATTCACCTCCATGATCCTCAACTGTTGATTTAATACCTTGAAGGGATTGAGCAAAAAGGTAACTCTGAAATTCCCTTTCAACTTTTGGTAATGATATTAAAGCCTGCGCGGATGAAAGTTTTGCTCCGCATGCCCACAAATCTGAGCAAGCATGCAAGGTAGTAATTTTTGCATTAAGCCAAGGATCACTTACCAAAGCAGGGAATCCATCTACGCTTTGCAAGATAATATCTTTACCATTTTGATAAATCTCAACTGAATCTTCAGGGGATGAAGCAAAAGAGTCTAAATTAGAATTTATTAAAGATTTATTCAAAACAATCTGAGGAATTTTAGCTGCACAACCCCTGCAATCATTCAATGAAATATTTTTTCCACTACCTTTCATAATTAGCCTTTTTGATCTGAACTTGTTAATAAAGTTAAGATCAATTTTATTCTTTAAAATCCAAAAAATAAAAGAAGGGCCAAAAACAAAATTGCGATAAATAGCAAAAGCCTTTTGATGATGGCTTGGAAATATATTAACTATTTGCAATCCGATCTTTTGTGGAAACCACTTTCTTAATGATCCCCCTTCTATATCCTTTTTTAAATTTTTGACTAATGTATTTACAACTTTAACTGCAAAAACTCCCGATGCTGGTCTTTTTGCTGAATCTACAACTGCGCAATCACCCGCAGCAAAGATCCCGGAGAAACTTCTCAACTGCAAATTCTGATTTGTAATTATTCTACCGCGAGAATCCAAATCTAATAATTTTTTTTGTACCCATAAAGGAGATGTATTTCCAGTACATAAAAGAATCTTGCCATAATCAAAATTAAGGTTTTGAACTATCTCAATATTATAATTCCGTAAACTCTTTAGAATTTTATTATTAATTTTTCTTGAATCACATAATAATTTTAAAGATCTACCTCTCCATCTTTTTCTCAAAGCATATGACACTTCAATTGCTGCAAGTCCACTTCCAACTATTACAAAGGGAAGTTCATTAATTGAATCGAAAATATCATCTTTTTGTATTAAATCATAAGCCCTCAAAAAAGGTTTAATTGTAAAAGCATTTTGATTTTTAACTAGCGACTCAAATTCTTTTGGAATTATTGTTTGACTTCCATAATTAAGAACCAACTTCGAATAATAAATTGAGGGTCTATTACTTAAAACAATTTTCTTTAAATTAAAATCAATATCTTTTACTTCTTCTTCTATAAAAGATACTTTTGCATTTTTTGCTAAAGATTTTATATCAATTAAACTCTCTTCTAAAGAAATTGATTTTGAAAGCACCGATGGGAACATCGCCGAATAAACCAAATGAGAATCTCTAGATATAATTGAAACAGGAATCTCTGGCATTAATTTCGTACACATTAACCATTTCTTAATTAAAAGAACATTTGTGTGTCCTCCTCCAATTAGTACTAGATGATTAAAAGTCATTTACATCACAATGAATAAAGAACATTTATTACCAATTGAAAAATCAAGATTAGGAGTAATTGGTGGGAGTGGATTTTATTCAATGGATCAAATAGATTACTTAAGAGAAATAGAAATCAATACTCCCTATGGTAAACCTTCTGATTCAATAAGAGTATATAGTTTTGGAAATTTAGAGATAGCATTCATTCCTAGGCATGGAAGAACACATAGATTAAATCCTACTGAAATCCCTTACAAAGCTAATATTTGGGCTCTAAGATCAATAGGAGTAAGGTGGATTATTGCTCCATCAGCAGTTGGTTCATTACAAGAACAGATAAGGCCGCTTGATATAGTTGTGCCAGATCAATTTATAGACCGGACAAAAAATAGACCAGCAACATTCTTTAACGAGGGAGCTGTAGCACACGTAACTATGGGAGATCCATTCTGTACAAATTTATCCCGTATATTAAGTGAAATCGGAGAAAAAAATATTCCTGGTGGTAGACAATTGCATCGAGGGGGTACCTATCTAGCAATGGAAGGTCCCGCTTTCTCAACTAGAGCAGAATCAAATTTATATAGAAGTTGGGGATGTTCAATAATAGGAATGACGAATCATACAGAAGCAAGATTAGCTAAAGAAGCTGAAATAGCTTACTCCTCTTTGTCAATGGTTACTGATTATGATTGCTGGCATCAAACTCATCAAGAAGTTTCTGTAGAGATGGTTTTGGATAATCTTAGATCGAATACTGAAGTGGCCAATAAAATAATCTTTGAAGTAGCAAAATTAATTGAAAAAAAAAGACCAAAAAGTAATTCTCATTTTTCATTAAAAGATGGATTGATAACCCAAAAAGAAAATATCCCAAGTTCCACAAAAGAGAAACTAAGGATATTTACTGATTCTTATTAGACTTACTAGATTTTAGTGATTGTAAGGCCAAGGTAAGTATTTATTATCCTCCAGCTCCAACTCCTTGGTATGAGCCATAGAAGAAAATACCTAGGACGAAGATAACAGCAATTCCACCTGCTGTAGCAATAAGCCATAGAGGAAGTGTTCCTTCTGTCCAACGTCTTTCCCACGCTACTGCTGGTCTACCGTCGGGAAGTCTATCTGGAATTCTTCCATCTGGTCCTTTTAATTTACTCATAATTTTAATTTAATTGAAAAAGTAACTGGAAAATAAAATTCCCAATACAAAGACTGATAATAAGCCTAAATAAAGGCTTGTACGATTAAGTTCAACTGGAACTTTGTTAGGATTTTCGTTTACTTGCATGATAATTAAACTATCTGGCTACAAATTGCATAGCAGCAATAGAGCCTAAAAAGAATACTGATGGGATTGCTAAAGCATGAACTGCTAGCCATCGAACAGTAAATATTGGATAAACGCGGACTTCTGCAGCCTGCATTGGAGCTTGAGAATTAGTCATTGTTATTTTGTTCTTAAATCTAGTTGAGATTTAGCTTCATATCTTTGTGTTACGACAGGCGCTTTAGATTCTGATGATTGGAAATAACTATCTGGACGAGGAGTCCCGAAAGTATCGTAAGCTAAGCCTGTATATACGAATAAGAAGCCTGCTATAAAAATAGCTGGTAATGTTACTGCATGAATAATCCAGTATCTAATACTGGTGATTATTTCAAAGAATGGGCGTTCACCCGTTGAACCTGCGGCCATAATCACAAATGTTTACCCTATGATCTTACAGTGTAAAATCATAAGTTCGCGAAGAAATTAACAGCTTGGTTACAGACAGTTGCTAAATCTATCGAAAATTAAGTTTTTTTTTACTTTTTACTAAAGTTCTTCGAGTTTAGCTATTCCATTTAAGGATATAACCTCGTTCCCCAAGTACAAACCCTTTTTGATTATCCAAAGCCTCCTTATCAAGGAAAACTATTTTAATGTAGTTTGTTGGCAATTCAGAAGCTATAGGATCTTTATTCCAAGTTTTACCTTGATCTTTACTTACTATTAAAGTGCCATTACCGCCGCCAGCCCAAATATCACCATTTGGATCCCACCCCATATCTAGATAGTTGTATCCATTAAGTATAGGAACAATAGGCTTTGACCAATTTTCTAGATCGTTAGTATCTTCATTAAATCTAATTTCTGCACCTCTAGAAAGCATCCATAAACTTCCTTCTGGATTGAAACCAATACTTTGAACTCTTTTACTACTCGCTCTTTGGTGAGCTATCCATGCGTTACTATCATTTTCCAAAGTAGAAAAGAAATTACCCAAACTACTTACGCTGACATAATCTCCATCTTTAGTTCTTCTTAGATCTCTTACACCTCCCGAACCAGATGCATCTACAACTTTTGCATTCCATGATTCACCACTATCTATTGTTTCATAGATTGCACCTGCAGTGGTGGCTAACTCAGCAACGCCTGCATCAACAGTCGTTATTAGAAATGGTTGACCTGGTAATTTGTTGCCTAAAGATAATCGAGTCCAATTTTTTCCCGCATCAAGTGTATGCATAACTAATGAGGGCTGACCTATTAACCATCCCTCTTGTCCTTTAAAGTCGATATCTAGCAGACGAAAGTTCTCTTCACTTGGTAAATCTAAATTTCTTTTCTCCCAAGTTTCTCCCCCATCATTTGATTCCATAATAAGTCTATTAGAACCTACTAAAAATCCATTTTTATCATCTATAAAATCAACATCTAAAGCGTTAGCCTGGTCTTCAAACTGAATTGTTTTCCAAGGACTGCTATCAATCGTCTTTACTCCTGTAGATGAACAACTGCTTAATATAAAGCAAAGAAGAAAAGACAAAAGAAGATTGGGAATACTAGTAATAATTTTTTTCATTTATATATATTAATGCAAAGAGTACAAAGAAAGGAACATAGCAGCAGCTAAAGCTAGCCCTCCAAAAATCAATATATTTTTTTGTCCAGGAGGTAAACTATTAAAACCAAAACCATAAACTAAATTTTCTTCAAAACCACTAGGTTTGGATCTGGGACCTATATCTTTATAAAAATTTTTACCAGCTCTACAAACAGGGCAAGCGAAGGTATTCCCATCCAATTGTGAAAAAGGCGTATTTGTAGGTATATTTAATTTTTTATTTCCTTCAGACGGATCATAAATGTATCCACAACTTCTACATTCGAATCTATTTTGTTCTAAATTGGGGAGAGGTTGTTCAACATTTACTCCTGAGATGTTTTCAGAAAGTTTTTCTTTCTCAAAGTCATCGACTATTTTTTTTCCCTCAGGTGCTGGTTGAATGTTTTCACTCACGATTTATTATTGTTCTTTAAGAACTTTAAAAGATTTTGCTTAATTAAGCGACTTTTATTCAAAATTAATTATTTAAAATGTTTTTGTTAACTGGCTATGAATATTTTTTAGGTTTCCTTCTAATTGCCGCCGCTGTACCAGTATTAGCTCTTGTTACTAATCTCATCGTTGCTCCAAAAGGCAGAACAGGGGAAAGAAAACTTACATATGAATCTGGAATGGAGCCTATAGGAGGAGCATGGATTCAATTTAATATTCGTTATTACATGTTTGCTTTGGTTTTCGTTATATTTGATGTTGAGACAGTATTCCTCTATCCTTGGGCTGTTGCCTTCAATAGATTAGGCTTATTAGCTTTTATTGAGGCCTTAATTTTCATTGCAATACTTGTTATCGCTCTGGCATACGCATGGAGAAAAGGTGCTTTAGAATGGAGTTAAAAAATTGAATCCACAATTATCCCCAAAAGCAATAAGAGAAATCCGGGAAGGGACTTGTAATCCTCTTGGTGCACCCCAAGTTACTACAGATTTAAGCGAAAATATTATATTGACAAGTTTAGACGATCTTCATAATTGGGCTAGGTTAAGCAGTCTATGGCCCCTCCTTTATGGAACAGCTTGTTGTTTTATAGAATTTGCTGCCTTAATTGGATCAAGATTTGATTTTGATAGATTTGGATTAGTACCTAGAAGCTCGCCACGGCAAGCAGATTTATTAATAGTTGCAGGGACAGTAACAATGAAGATGGCACCTGCGCTTGTAAGACTTTATGAGCAGATGCCTGAGCCAAAATATGTTATTGCAATGGGTGCTTGTACAATTACAGGTGGAATGTTTAGTGCAGACTCCACCACTGCTGTCAGAGGAGTTGATAAATTAATACCTGTTGATTTATACCTTCCAGGTTGTCCTCCAAGACCAGAAGCAATTTTTGACGCTGTAATAAAATTAAGAAAAAAAGTAGGAAATGAATCAATATTAGAGCGAACAAAAGCAGAACAAACCCACAGATACATGACAATTGATCACTCAATGAATCTTGTTTTTTCTGAAAATACCGGAGAATATTTAAACAAAACTTCAAAAGATATTATTCCTTCCTCCAGAAAAGAAAGAATAACTGAATTACCTGAAAAAAGCATAAAATCTGAAATTACCAATACTAAAGAAGATTAATGGAAAAAGAAGGTCTAGCTAATTTAACTGATGATTCTGTAGAGAAAGCAGGATTTGTAAGTCAAAAATTAACTAAAGATGGAATTCCAAATCAACCTTTAACTGATGATCACATAGGAACTGAAAATATTTCTGTGGAACCTAGAAAATTATATGAAGCAGTATCTGCTTTAAGAAATTACGGTTTCAACTATCTTCAATGCCAAGGAGGCTATGATGAAGGCCCAGGCAAAAATCTTGTAAGTTTTTATCATTTTATAACTGTTGATGACTTACAAAAAATTGAAAAGATTGAAGAAGTTAGATTAAAAGTCTTCTTAAAAAGAGATTCTGATTTATCAATCCCAAGTTTGTATAATATTTTTAAAGGAAGCGATTGGCAAGAAAGAGAAACATATGACATGTATGGAATAAATTTTATTGACCATCCAAATCCCAAAAGACTCTTAATGCCTGAAGACTGGAGAGGTTGGCCATTAAGAAAAGACTATATTCAACCAGACTTTTATGAACTTCAAGATGCTTATTAATTTAATTTCTTTAGTTTGCGATACATAAACATAACTGCTCTTGCTAGTCTTCTTGGATCATGCCTGAGGGTTGGAGTTATCCTTTTTGAATATAAGGGTGCCTGCAAAACATAATAACCCTCAGATAATAATTTTTCTTTATTACATTGAACAGGTTCCGCCCCTCTACTTTCGTAATAATCTACTAACGGAGACCTTTCAAATTGAATTTGAGATAAGATTCCGCTAAAAATTCGAGTATTAACTCCAAAATTTGAAAGTTGTTTTTCTATTGATTTGATATGTTGATAAACATCAAGTCCATCCGTTTCTCCAGGCTGAGTCATTAAATTACTAATGTAAATTTTAGGAGCATTACTTTGTAATAAAGCATCTACTATCTCTGGAACTAACAAGTTTGGCAGTAAAGAAGTGTATAAACTACCTGGGCCAAGGACAATTAAATCAGCTTCTTTTATAGATTCGAGAGCACTGGGAAGTGCAGAAGGATTTTCTGGTAGATAACCAATCCTCGAAATTGATTTTTTAGATTTGCTGATTTTACTTTCGCCAAAAATCTTTTCGCCATCTTCTAATTCGGCCCATAACATGACATCAATATTTGTTGCTGGTAAAACTTGACCTTGTACCGCTAAAACCTTGCTAGAAGCTTGTACTGCTTTTTCTAAACTACCTGTAATTGTTGTTAAGGCTGACAAGAATAGGTTTCCAAAACTATGCCCATCTAGACCACTTCCCCCTGAAAATCTATATTGAAATAATCTAGTTAAAGTTGGTTCTTCGTTTGATAAGGCCGCCAAACAATTTCTAATATCTCCTGGAGGTTGCACGCCTAATTGCTTTCTGAGAATTCCACTACTCCCGCCATCATCGGAAACAGTTACGATTGCTGTAATATTACTACTATAGTTTTTTAAACCTTTCAATAAGGTTGATAAACCTGTGCCGCCTCCAATTGCAACAATATTCGGACCTCTGTTTAATTTACTTTTTACTCTTAATGCATCCACTAAAAATGTACTTTTTTCTGGAACAAGTGCTTTTTGAATAGAATTAATACTTCTATTTTGTCCAATCCCGATTAATAAAAGTCCAAAAACAAAAACTAATGGTCCCAATAATGAAAGAGGTAATACATTAGTTAAACTTGTCATTACCCCAAAAAATACCTCAATAATCCAATAGAGTGGTCTTAAATTTGTCCAAATCGCTAGGCCTAATAGTGAAGTCAAGAATCCTACTGCAGAAGTAATCATCCATCTTTTTATTACCAGCCCTGGCAAAAGCCAGCTCAAAATTCTTAAAAATCTGTTTAAGAAGACAAAATTAGGTTTTTTAAAATATTTGTAATACTTTCCTACTCTTTTTTTACGTTTTTTCATTAAAGCCTCTTAAATTATTTTTCTCAAATTTAGAATCTGCTTATATTTATTATAAATCAAATTCATACGTCCTTTTTTTTATTTCTAAAAATAGGCAATATGTAATTGAAGATAACTTTTTTTATATAGGTTTTGAAAAAAACAAAGCACGCAATTGAAACAAAAGACCTTTCAATAAGCTGGGGGAAAGTTAATGTGCTTAATAATCTAAATTTTGAACTAAATCAAGGAGAGAAATTAGCTATAGTTGGACCCTCAGGTTCAGGAAAATCAACTATTTTAAAAATACTGGCAGGGTTGATTTTACCTACTAAAGGAGAATTAAAAATATTTGGTCAAAAACAAACATATTTGAGACTAGATCAAAATGATCCTCCTGATGTAAGACTCGTTTTTCAGAACCCAGCATTATTAGGATCTTTAACAATTGAGGAAAATGTAGGTTTTCTTCTTAAAAGAAATAAAAAACTATCTAAAAAATTTATCCATAAAATTGTATGTGAATGTTTAGCTGAGGTAGGATTATTTAATGTTGAGAACAAACTTCCAAATGAATTAAGCGGAGGCATGCAAAAAAGAGTAAGTTTTGCTAGGGCTTTAATATCTGATCAAACTCTTAATTCAGAAAGTAAACCTATATTACTTTTTGATGAACCGACTGCAGGTCTTGATCCAATTGCTTCATCAAGAATTGAAGATTTAATTAATAAGACAAACGATAAAGCCAACGGGTCATCTATTGTGGTTAGCCATGTTCTTAGTACTATAGAGAGGACTTCAGATAAAGTTTTAATGCTTTATGGAGGTAAATTTAGATGGGCAGGTTCTATTAATGAATTTAAAGAGAGTGATGATCCCTATGTATTTCAATTTAGACATGGGAAGCTTAATGGTCCAATGCAACCCAAAGACATTTAAAAATTATGCGTAGAAGCTTACGAGATTCAATAGTTGGATTTTCCTTATTAGGAGGAATTTTAATATTCACATTTTTTTCTTTTTGGCTGAGAGGAGTAAGATTATCCTCAAAAAATTGGTACTTATTTGCCGAATTCAGTAATGCAAGCGGTTTATCTAAAAAATCTCCAGTTTCGTATAGAGGAATTATAGTAGGATCAATCGAAGATATCTTATTTACCAATGAATCTATTAAAGCAAAAATAGTTTTAAACAGTCCAGAAATTGTTCTTCCTAAACCAGCTTTTGCAAAGGTAGTAACTAATTCTTTCCTTGGAGGAGATGTACAGGTTGCTATAGAAACTAGTGAAAAAAAACTTCCTAAAAACATTTCAAAACCTACATCCGAAAATTGCGATACCAAATTAATTATTTGTCAAGGAGACACGATAACCGGGAAACAACTATCAAGTTTGTCAAATATAACAAATAAAATAAGCCAACTTTTAAAAGAATCAAATCAAGAAAACTTAATAGAGAACGTCTTAAACTCAGTTGACCAATTTGATAGAACACAAGCAAATCTTGATGAATTAATTTATTTATCTAAAAAAGAAATAGAAAGGGTTGAGCCCCTAATAAAAGAAATAACAATTGCTGCAAATCATTTAAATAATATTTTGTCTTCTATCGATGACAAAGAAACTCTTAATGACATTAAATTAACAATAAATGCTGCAAGATCAATTACTAGCAAAATTGATGATATGAGTGAAGATTTTGAAAAATTAACAAAAGATAAAGAATTCACTGAATCGCTAAGAGATTTAACTATTGGACTTTCAAAATTTCTTAACGAAATTTATCCTTAAGTAATTTTTAGAATTCATTTATAGCGTTTAAAGCCATAGCTGCGATTGCCTTATCTGTAGCTTTAGGCAATTGAACATATTTACCTTGAGCTGCATCAGCTAATTCTTTACCAAACCCACTTGCAATAAATTTTCTCTCTGTATCGATTATTAAGAGTTTTATACCAAGCATGGGATATTTTGCAGCGATATCAAGAACTTCTTGCTTTAAATTGACATTTTCATTATCTTTTTCTTCAACCTCATTTTTTCCTAAAGATAATCCTAAAGGTACATTTCCTCTCCCATCAGTAATACCCACAACAATAACTTGACCAATATCTCCCGTAGAGAGTGCATTTTTTGCTACTTTCGCTGATTGCGTTAGCCCATGAGCTAAAGGCGATCCACCTCCGCAAGGCATTGTTTCTAGCCTTCTTTTTGCTGCGGTTATTGATCTTGTTGGAGGCAAAAGAACCTCTGCCTGATTACCTCTAAAAGGGATAAGAGCTACTTCATCTCTATTTTCATATGCTTCAGTTAGGAGTCTTATGACTGCACCTTTAGCACTTTGCATTCTATTTAGGGCCATAGAGCCACTCGCATCAACTAGAAAAATAACTAAAGCGCCCGCCTTTTTTTGAAGAAGCTTTGCCCTAAAATCATTTTCTTCAATAACTATTGATTTATTAGGATTTCTTAATCTTCTTGATTTTTGATATGGAGCGGCAGCTCGAAGAGTTGCGTCAACTGCAATTCTTTTTACTTTACCTCTTGGAATAATAGGTTTTACATATCTCCCTCTGCTATCACTAAATATCACTGATCTACTTCCACTATTTCCTGCTTTAGCTTTAGCTGATGAAAAAAGTAATAAATCAGGATCAACCATACATGCTTCAGGATCTAAGATAAATTCTTCTGGTATTTCGGGAGTAGATTCTTCTTCTCCATCAGAATTATCTTCTTCTTGTTCTTGTTCTTGTTCTTGATTATCCTCATTTTCATTAGTCTCAGGTTCAGAGTCCTCATTATTTGATTGAGGTGGAGGAGGTGGGCTCTGATCCTCTGGAGGAGGTGGTTGAATATCATCATCTTCAGGAGGGATTTGCATTGCTCGCGGAAGGATAACTAATCTAACTGCAACCTTTAGGTCCTCGGAATTCACATTCTCATCACCTCGAAGAGCTGCATTCGCCTTAGCTACTTTTACTGCAAATAATTCTGATCTATGTCCTTCTACTCCTCCTCTAAGAGCTTCATTTACTAAATAGGTTATTTGCTCTTTTGTTATCTTCACATCCTTTAACCATTGCCTTGCTAAGATCAATTGAGTAGATAAATTATCAGATTCTTCGGACCATTTTTCTGAAAATTTAATATTATTTTCTGCATGTAATAAAACAGATTTTGTAATTTCAACTCTTTGAGCATTATCAATAGATTGATCGGCGGAAAGTACAATCGCAAAACGATCTAAAACATGATCTCTCAAAGCACCTTCTTCAGGATTATAAGTTGCTATTAAAAGTGACTGACAAGGATGAGAAAGGCTTAAACCATCTCTTTCGATATTATTTTTCTCTCTTCCTTTAGCTTCAAGAATTAAATTTATAATACCATCATCCAATAAATTTATATCATCTACATAAAGAACACCTCTATGAGCCTCTGCCAAAATTCCAGGCTGAAAAACTTGTTCCCCTGTACTTAATGAGGCAGCAACATCAATTGATCCTACAAGTCTGTCTTCAGTTATGCCAATGGGAACTTGAATAAATGGTGCCTCTATTACTTTCTTTGGAATTTCTTCAATTTGATTTAAATAATCACTTCCAATTACCTCCTCTAACAATTTATTAGTACTAATATCCCATTCCTGTGGTTTATCAGGATCTAGGTTCCTACCAATAGGTCTTAATGAAGAATTACTATTTCTCTTGGTTAGCCTTCCGAGTATTGATTCATTATCTAATACCTCTATAGGAGGAAGTAAAGTATGCAAACCCCTTGCTAATACTGACTTACCAGTACCTCTTCCACCAGCGATAATCACTCCTCCTAAACTGGGATCAACTCCTGCCAAAAGCAAAGATAATTTCAATAAGTTATGACCTGTAACTGCCGCCAAAGGGAAGGCTCTAAAAGAATCCTTTGAATTCATTAAATCTTTTATTTCTCCTTTTTCTTTTAACTCGGGATTCAAAATCAATTTAAAAATACCTGATATAGAATTTATCCAATAACTTTGTTTTTTGTAGTGGAATTATCAAATCTTAATATCAAAAATGGTCTATGTATATCCCTCGGAGCAAATATTGATAGTAATTTCGGAAGCCCTCTTGAGTCACTATTAATTTGCAAACCACAAATAGAAGAAATAATAAATGAGTGGGGAGATCATTCTCATGAAAAAAAAGAAAAGAAAATAAAATTTCATGCAAACTTTTTTTGGTCTTCAATTTATGAGACATTACCTCATGGAGTTGAAAATGAGCAGCCAAATTATCTAAATACTCTAGTTCTTATAAAAAGTAATTCTTTTCCAAAACCATCAAATAATAAAGCAAAATTACTTCTAAAAGAGTTAAAAAAGTTAGAGAGATTGTTTGGAAGAAAAAAGTCGCCAAATGGTAAGAAATGGCTATCGAGATGCCTCGATTTAGATATTCTTTGGTGGGAAGATTTTCATACTTTTGACGAGGAATTAACATTACCTCACCCTAGATTCATGAATAGGAATTTTATTATTACGCCACTATCCGAGATCTTAAGTAGAAGCCAAAAAATCAAAAAGTTTGCCGAACCAAAATGGTCTATTAAATAGTTTACAAAAAAAAAAAATAACTGTTAGGCTATTTTTATTTAAAAATTATGGGCAATAAAAACCTTAAAAAAAGATCCATTTTTAAAGAAAAAATTTCTGAGTTAAAATCTAAAAAATTTAGTTTCGAAATAAATAGAATTGAGCTTCCAAATGGACATGAGGGTGAATATGGATACATTAAACATCCTGGCGCTGCACTAGCCGTCCCTATTACAAAAGACAATAAAGTTATCATTCTTAGGCAATATAGATTTGCCGTTTCGAGGTATTTATTAGAATTCCCAGCAGGTACATTAGAAATAGGAGAAACACCTATTAATTCAATTAAAAGAGAAATACAAGAAGAGACAGGATTTAGTGCGAACAAATGGGATGAACTAGGAACTCTTGTCCCTGCTCCAGGTTATGCAGATGAAGAAATTTATTTATTTTTAGCACGTGACTTGAGCAAACTAAATTCCGAGGTTGAGGGAGATTTAGATGAAGATATAGAAGTATTAATTTTAGATCCCGACGAACTAGATAATCTTATTTCGAGTGGGGATGAAATTCTTGACGCAAAAACTGTGACAGCTTGGTTCAGAGCTAAACAATTTTTAGATAAATCATGAATAACCCTAGAATACTTTTTTGGCATAGGAAGGATTTAAGAATATTTGATAATCAAGCTTTAATAAAAGCATTTTCATTATCAAATGCTATTACTTCAACTTATATATTAGATAAAAATTACACAAATGATTTTAATGCAAATTCAAGAGCTTGGTTTCTAGGAAATTCGCTTCAAGAATTAGGAAATAATTGGAAAAAAATGGGTAGTAGACTAATTATAAAAGAGGGAGATCCGCAGTTCATAATCCCTCAATTAGCAAAAACAATAGATGCTAAATTTATTTTCTGGAATAAATCAATTGAACCTTATGAGATTAATCGAGATTTACAAATAAAAGAATTTTTTAAAGAAAAAAATATTCAAATTATTGAATCTTGGGATCACTTATTAGTAGAACCTTTAAAAATATTTTCAGGGAACAATAAACCTTATTCAGTTTATGGACCTTTTTATAAAAACCTTAAATCAAAAATGAATTTATTAGGTTCATATGATCAAAATAAAATTATTTTTCAGTTTAAAGATATAGATAATAAACTCAAAGAAAATAAGATAATAAATTCGTCTGATTCGGTTCTAAAGAAATTTCTCAAAAATATCAAATTTTCTGGTTCGAATATTTGTCCATGTAGACCTGGTGAGAATGCTGCAGAAACATTATTAGAAAACTTCATTAACGAAAGAAAAATATATTCTTACAATTCCGCGAGAGACTTACCTGCCCAAAATGGGACATCTTTTTTAAGTGCATCTCTCAGATTCGGCACTATCAGCATTAGAAAAGTTTGGAATGCCACATTAAATTTAAATCCAGATTTTGAAAGTCATGAAAATTCCTTATCAATTGAAACTTGGCAAAAAGAACTCGTTTGGCGTGAATTTTATCAACATTGCTTATACCATTTTCCAGCACTAGAGAAAGGTCCATATAGAAAAAAATGGGATCAATTTCCGTGGCAAAACAATAATGAATGGTTTCAGCTTTGGAGCAATGGTGAGACTGGTGTACCTATAGTTGATGCTGCAATGCGTCAACTAAATAGTACTGGCTGGATGCATAACAGATGTCGCATGATAGTCGCTTCATTTCTAGTAAAAGATCTTATATGCAGTTGGCAAATGGGCGAGAAAAAATTTATGGAGAAGTTGGTTGATGGAGATTTAGCCGCAAATAATGGAGGATGGCAGTGGAGTGCTAGTAGCGGTATGGATCCAAAACCACTGAGAATTTTTAATCCATACACTCAAGCAAAAAAATTTGATCCTATTTGCGAATATATAAAATCTTGGATTCCTGAATTATCTAAAGTTTCAAATTCAGATTTATTAAATGGGGAGATATCTAATTTAGAAAAAAATAATTATTCAATCCCTATTGTAAATCACAAAATACAACAAAGATTATTTAAATCACTTTATGCTGAAATTTGAATTTCCTCAATGCAATTATTTAAAACTTCATTTAAATTTTCTGCTACATAAACTTGCTCTTCATAAGAAATTTCAGGAAATATTGGAAGACTAATAACTTCCGTGCAAATCCTCTCTGTATTCATAAGTTTTGTTCTAGAAAAATTTTTATTTTTGTAAGCTATTTGTGCATGTATTGGAATTGGGTAATAAATAATTGAGTTAATACCTTTTTCAAAAAGTTTTTGCTTAACTAAATTCCTTAAGGAATAGTATTTTTTGCAATCAGTATCAAATAAAATTGAAAAATCTTCATTTAAAAAATATTTATCGTTTCTTAATTTGATGACAAATTGATTCCAAGAATGGGAAATTGATTCAGTACTAATTTTAGGAAAACTAATAAATGGATTTTTTTCTAATAAATCAAGGTAATTATTAGCAATTTTTTGGCGATTATTGATCCACTGAGAAATATATTTAATTTTGACATTTAATATGGCAGCTTGAATGGTATCAAGTCTGCTGTTATATCCAATTTGAGTATGGTGATATCGTATTGGGCTACCATGAACAGCTAGTTCTCTAATTTTTTTGGCAATCTTCTGATTAGATGTTGTAACTGCTCCACCATCTCCAGCAGCTCCTAAATTCTTAGTAGGAAAAAAGCTAAAACAACCTATATCACCTATACTACCAACTTTGGAATTTTCCCACATTGTGCATGTTGCCTGAGCACAATCTTCGATTACTTTTAAGTTATATTTATTGGCCAACGATTTTATTAAGTTCATGTTCACTGCATTCCCAAACAGATGAACTGGCATAATTGCCTTGGTATTAGAATTTATTTCTTGTTCTATTAGTTCAGTATTAATTAGATAAGTTTCAGGATCTATATCTACCAAAATAGGATTAGCACCAACTGCACTAATAGCCTCTGCCGTCGCAAAAAAGCTAAAAGATGAGGTAATAACTTCGTCGCCCGCACCAATATCTAATGCACGCAAAGCTAACACTAAAGCATCAGTTCCACTATTACATCCAATAGTATTTTCAACCCCAATCAGATTAGAAAAACTTTCCTCAAATTTGGCAATCTCTTGTCCTCCAATATATTGGCCCCCTTTTAAAACTTTAAAAACCTCACTCTCAATTTCAGAACCAATTTCTTGGAACTGCCTATTTAAAGTAAATGGGGGTATCTGCATAGTAAATATATTAACCCTAAACCATATTTCTATGGGTAAAAAAATTTTTTAATTCATTTAAACCAACTCGGTTCTTTACCAGGAGTCCATTTAATATTGCAACCTAAAGACGGCATCTGATCTGAAGGATAAGAATTATCTTGATTTAAATCTCTCACAGCAGAGCGCAAATCTTTACCAGAGAGAGGGATATTATTACCTGGTCTACTATCATCTAATTGCCCATGATAATACAATAAAAAATTACCCTCTCCTTCATTTGAAAAAAGATAAAAATCTGGGGTACAAGCCGCTTTTAACTCCTTAGCAAAATTCTGATTTTCATCATATAGATAAGGAAAACTCCATCCCTGCGATTGTGCTTGCAATCTCAAATTTTTTGGAGAATCTGAAGGATGAGTGACAATATCATTACTTGAAATTGCAACTGTTTGAACTGTACTCTCAATTTCTTTACTTAAGGTGAAAATTTGATTCTCAATATATTTAACAAATGGGCAATGAGCACAAATAAACATTAAAAGTAAATGCCTATTATCTAGATTATGAGAATTAAAACATTCATTATTTGAAGAATTAGCATTTAACATTTCGAAATTAGGTAATTGAGAACCCAATTCCAAAACCATAGAATTTGTTCTGACCATGTTTTAGTTTAATATTCTTTGATATTTGAAAATTATTGTATATTTTGCAGTAATCCGTAAAGATAGGTACTTTTATATAGGAGAATAATATAAATAATAAACAAAATGCTTCTAAATCTTACTGGCAAAAAAATTCTTGTTACAGGAATTGCCAACAATCGTTCAATAGCATGGGGTATTGCTCAACAACTTTCAAAAGCTGGCGCAGAACTTGGAATCACATATTTGCCTGATGATAAGGGAAGATTCGAATCTAAGGTTAGAGAACTAACTGAACCATTAAAACCATCGTTATTTTTGCCTCTTGATGTTCAAAATCCAGCTCAAATTGAAGAAATCTTTAAAAATGTAAAAAACAATTGGGGGCAAATTGACGGATTAGTTCACTGCTTAGCATTTGCAGGTCGCGACGAATTGATTGGAGATTATAGTGCTACCACTTCAGAAGGTTTTGATAGGGCTCTTAATATAAGTGCGTATTCATTAGCGCCTTTGTGTAAAGCAGCAAAACCACTTTTTAGTGATGGTGCCGGCGTTGTCTCATTAACTTATTTAGGATCAGAGAGGGCGATTCCTAACTATAACGTGATGGGAGTTGCAAAAGCAGCTTTAGAAGCTTCAGTAAGATATCTTTCTGCGGAACTTGGGCCCGAAAAACAAGTTAGAGTTAATGCAATAAGTGCTGGACCTATAAGAACACTTGCTAGTTCAGCTATAGGTGGCATTTTAGATATGATTCACAATGTTGAAGAAAAGGCTCCTTTACGCAGAACAGTCACTCAAACAGAAGTAGGTAATACTGCTGCTTTTTTATTAAGTGATCTCTCTAGCGGGATTTCAGGCCAAACAATTTATGTTGATGCGGGTTACTGCATTAACGGAATGTAAACTAAGTTTTTTGCATCAAAATGTCATCTCCAAGGCAATCTTTAATAAAAAGGAAAACGAATGAAACAGATATTTCTGTATTTATAAACTTAGATGGAAATGGGATTTCTGAAATTGAAACCGGGGTACCATTTTTAGATCATATGCTTCATCAAATATCCAGTCATGGTTTATTCGATTTAAAAATAAAAGCAATTGGAGATACTCATATTGATGATCATCATACTAATGAAGATGTAGGAATCGCATTAGGCAAAGCATTTTCAAAAGCCTTGGGAGAAAGAAAAGGAATAAGCAGATTTGGACATTTCTTTGCCCCATTAGATGAAGCATTAGTTCAAGTGACTTTAGACTGTTCTGGTAGACCTCATCTATCTTATGATCTTCAATTAAAAGCTCCAAGAATAGGAAATTATGACACTGAACTAGTAAAAGAGTTTTTTATTGCCTTTGTAAATAACAGTGGTATTACTCTACATATTAATCAAATAAGAGGTAGTAATTCACATCATATAGTTGAGGCTTGCTTTAAAGCTTTTTCACGAGCAATGAGAATGGCCACCGAAATAGATCTGAGAAGATCTGATTCAATTCCAAGCAGTAAAGGAATGCTAGAGAATCAATAAAATAGGAATTTTTTTTCGAATCAGCCACAATTCAGTTGATTTTTGGCGAAAATAGACAAAGTAATTATTTTGTTGTGACTAATTTACAAGATAAAAAAATTGACAAAATTAAAAGTTTTAATAAAGAAGATTGGTCCAGTGCCTACCAAAATGTAGAAAAGGAGCTAACTAGAGAGCCACTAACAATTAGCAAAGGTGAGAATATTAAAAATTTAAATGGAACATTACTAAGAAATGGTCCTGGGATATTAGAGAGAGGTGGACAATGGGTTCATCATCCATTTGATGGTGATGGTATGATCACATCCATAAAATTCGAAAATGGTCAGCCATACTTAACAAATAGATTCGTTAAAACTAAAGGCTATATAGAAGAAAAAAAAGTAAATAAATTTATTTATAGAGGTGTTTTTGGGACTCAAAAAAAAGGAGGAATTTTAAATAATGCATTAGATCTAAAATTCAAGAATATCGCTAATACTCATGTCGTTAAACTAGGAGATGAAATTCTCGCATTATGGGAAGCAGCTGGTCCACATGCAATGGATCCTGATAGTCTTGACACTATTGGTTTAACAACATTGAAGGGGGTACTCAAGCCTAACGAAGCATTCAGTGCGCATCCCAAGATAGACCTTAATTCAAATTCATCTTCAGAACTTTTAGTCACTTTTGGAGTGCAAACCGGTCCAAAAAGTACCATTAGATTAATGGAATTTAATAATGCTGGTGAAAATCCTGGAGAGCTCGTTGTCGACAGAAAAGATACCTTTAATGGCTTCGCATTCCTTCATGATTTCGCAATTACATCTAATTGGGCAATATTCTTACAAAATGCTATTGATTTCAATCCTCTTCCATTTGTAATGGGCCAAAGAGGGGCAGCACAATGTTTAAAGTCTAATCCAAATAAAAAGGCAAAGTTTTTTATCATCCCCAGAGAAAGTGGATTATTTAGAGGTCAGCCACCATTAACAATAGATGCTCCCCAAGGATTCGTTTTTCATCATGTAAATGCATTTGAAAAAGATTCCAAAATCGTATTAGATAGTATTTTTTATGATGATTTCCCATCAGTTGGTCCAGACGAGAATTTCAGGGATATTAACTTTGATAAATATCCAGAAGGAAAACTGAAAAGATCAATTATCGATCTAAAGAAAAAAACTAGTGAACTTGAAACTATAAGCGAACAATGTTGTGAATTTGCTGTTGTTAATCCTAAAAATTTAGGATTAACAGCAACTTTTAGTTGGATGGCAAGCACATTTCAAAAGCTGGGTAACGCCCCACTTCAAGCAATAAAAAAAATAAATTTAATTTCAAAGAAAGAAATTTATTGGTCTGCCGGTCCAAGTGGATTTGTTAGTGAACCAATTATGGTTCCATCAGAAAACTCTTCTAAAGAAGATGAAGGATTTTTATTTATACTTCTGTGGAACGGAGAACGAAGAGGAAGCGATTTAGTGATATTAGACGCGCAAGACCTAAGAGAATTAGCTGTTTATGAATTACCCATTTCAATTCCCCATGGCCTTCATGGATCTTGGTTTAATTGAATTTAAGAAAAAATTTCAATTAAATCTGGAATAATTTTTTTTAATGCTTTACCTCTATGACTAAATGAGTCTTTAATATCATTATTCATCTCTGCGAAAGTTAATCCGGTAGAACTCTCCTCAAAAATAGGGTCATACCCAAAACCACCTTTTCCTCTAGGATTGAAAATAATTTTGCCATAACATTTAGCTTCAGATTCTATAATGACTACGCCATTTGGGGAACAAACACAAATATTAGCAATAAAGAAAGCACTTCTATTTTGAACTCCATCAAGTTCTTTTAAAACTCGTTCAATTCTCTTCTGATCATTTTCTGCATATCTTGATGAATAAATACCTGGTTTCCCATCTAATGCTTCAATACAAATTCCAGAATCATCTGCTATTGAGAAATTATTTGTTTTTATCGAAACTTCACTCGCTTTTTTAATTGCATTATCTCTAAATGTCAGCCCATCCTCATTAACTTCTAATGATTCTGGCTGAAGTAATAATTTACAATTAACTCCAGCCAGCAATTTATTATATTCTGTGATTTTACCTTTATTCTTACTTGCTAAATATAAATTTTTCATCCTTATTTGCTTGCCAAATTTATAAATTCTTGACCCCACTCTAATACCTCATTGAGATAAGATTTTTTTGGTGCTTCACAATACAACCTTAAAAGAGGTTCAGTTCCTGAAAACCTAAAAAGAAGCCAAAAATTTTTATTAATTCTCAACTTTATTCCATCGATCTTTGAGAAACTTTTTAACTTATGATTATTAATATTCTCAGGAATGTTATTTATTATAAATTCTTCTACAGAAATTTTTTCTGACTGATTTGGAAATTTAATATCAATTCTTTTATAGAAACTTGGCCCAAAATCTTTTTGTATTTCATCTAAAGTTTCGAATAGATATTGAGATTTTTCAGCAATTCCATTTAATAAAACCATTGCGGCATAAAGAGCATCTCTTTCAGGCATAAAGTCACCAAAACCAACCCCCCCAGATTCCTCTCCTCCAATAAATATTTTCTCTTTTATCATTTTTTTAGCAATATATTTAAAGCCAACTGGAAGTTCAAAAACCTCTCTATTTTGACTCTCTGATATATTTTTAATAATATCTGAACCACTAACAGTCTTTAAAACTGGATAAGAATTATTTTTAATTTCGCCCAAATAGTGAATAAAGTACGGCAGTAAATCTTGTGTACTTGAGTATCTCCCTTTTTCATCAATTACAGCAATTCTATCGCCATCACCATCAAATATAATTCCTAGAGTTTTCACTTCATTTGTTGAATTTTTGATGAGTATTTGATTTAAATCATCTACATAATTAAAAAGAGGTTCAGGAGGTTTTCCGCCAAAAAAAGGATCACTATCTTTTCTGATTTCTGAAATAACTTCTGAATCATTAGACGCAAAAATATCAGTCATACAATTTGCAGCTGAACCGTGCATAGAATCTACAAAAATTCTTAATTTCATTTTTTTCAATCTATTGGTAATAAAGTCAATATCAAAAAGGGATTTGATTCTATTCAAATGAAAATTCTTAATATCTACTAATTGATTGTCATCATCTATTTTTTCAATTGAATTTCCAAGCATTAATCTTTTTTCAATTTCACTTGTAAAAGATTCGTCAACTGAACATCCATTAAAGCTCTTTATTTTCAGACCCAGCCAATTATATGGATTATGACTTGCTGTAATTACTAAAGCTCCTAAACAAGCCATTTCTTTGGCATAGAAACTGCAAGAGGGAGTTGTAACAAAGCTATTAGATAATAATGGTTCAAAACCACATCCTCTTACAAAAGGGACTATTTGCTTAGCAAATTCCCTTGCCATAAATCTACGATCATATCCAACTAAAATTTTCTTTGAATTAACTTCTTTATAGTATTGATAATGCAACTCTTGGCAGGCAGCTACAACAACTCTTGAAAGATTGGAAAGGTTAAAATCAAATCCAATTATTCCTCTCCAACCATCAGTTCCAAATTTTATATTTTCTAATGTGTCACCTTGCAAATTGAAGACTTCCTCGATTTCTTTTAATTATCTATATTAATTTATATTAGTTAAATTTAAAACCACCAACAAATTAATTTGAATACTCTTTACTTAAAAAGTTTTATAAGATGTAAAAGAAAAGCATGGCTAGATTTTAAGGGTAAAAAATCTTATGAAGTTTGGTCTCCGCATAAAGCTATAGATAAAATTAATCAGTTTCAAATTTTCTCTAAATTATGTAATGGTGAAATATATACAGGATTAAAAGCATGCAAAAATGGTTATCAAGGGGTAATTGGATTAAAAATCAAAGGGAATTTTTTCAAAAATATTAAAGCAGAGATCAGACCACAATTACTTGTAAAGACTAAAGGTATAAGTAAATGGGGATCATATACTTATTTGCCTGCTGTTTATAAATTAGGCCATAAAACAACTAAAGAACATTTATTTGACCTAACTTTTAGTTCTATTCTACTGGGAAATTTTCAAGAATCTAAAATTGAAAAAGGATTAGTAATTTCAAGTTCCTTTAATAAAGTTAATGTTGAAGAAATCTATTTTAATAAAAAATTAAGAAAAAAAGTTTTGAATATTTTTTTAAGTTTGAATGAATGCTTGGAAGGAGTTATCCCAGAGATAACTCAAGATAGAAAAAAATGTACTATTTGTTCATGGCAAAAATTTTGTGACAAAGAAGCAAAAGAAAATGGATATCTAACAGATATAGACGGAATAGGATCCAAGACAGCCTTATTACTCAAAACAAATGGTATATCTAATGCCCAAACATTAGCTTCGTATGGCGAAAAAAAACTTGGAGAGAAATTATCTAAATTCAACGATCAAAAGTATGAAAAAGCCTCCATATTTGTAAAACAAGCACAAGCCTATGTTTCTGGGGAACCATATTGCATTTCAAATAAAAAAGATACTTACGATCTATTAAAAAAAACAAGTTCAGGATTTTATATATTTGATATTGAATCAAATCCAGACGATAAGCATGACTTTTTATATGGTTTCTTAAAAATAAATAATTTATTTACAAAAAAAGCAGATCTTATTTATGAGCCAATCTTAAATCTCAAAAAAAGTAAAGGAGAATCTTACAAGCAAATTATTAAAATACTTTTTTCAAACAAGGAGTGGTCAGTCTTACACTACGGAGAAACTGAAAAAATAGCAATAATTAATATTGCTAAAGAATTAAATTTTAGTTTTGAAGAAATTGATTCACTTTCCTCAAGATTTATAGACTTACATACCTTAATAAGAAAGTCTTGGATATTGCCACTAAAAAACTATGGCTTAAAAACAGTTTCTAATTGGCTTGGATTTAAATGGGCGCAAAAAAATGTAAGTGGCTCGAAAGCCCTTTATTGGTGGATTCAATATCAAATTACAGAAAACGAAATATTTTTAAAAAAAATTATCCAATATAATAAAGATGATTGTTTGGCTACTCTACAAATTGCAGAATATTTAGTCAAAAATCATTAAAGAAAAATTGATCCTACAGATTTATTGATAATAATTTTTCCAAAAATTTCTGAAAAAAAATAACTTCCTTCTTCCAAATATTTTCTTTTTATCATTGCTAAGCCTTTTATTTGAGAATCTGATTTAAAAATACTAGTGATTTTGCCTACAGAAATATCTTTAGCAGAATTTATATATAAATTCTTATCTTCAACATCTACATTCAAATTAGATTCCAATGATTTCCAAATTCTTATTTCTTGTTTTAAAGACGAAACATTTTTTATTTTTGACATCGTTTCTTGTCCTAAATAACAACCTTTATTAAAATCTATAAGATCTTTTAATCCAAGCTCAAGAGGATTATTTTTTGCGTTTATTTCCATTCCTAAAGAGGGTATTGCCTGATTAATCTTCCAAAGTTTTAAATCATTGGGATTCAGTAAATTTAGTTTATTTTTATATATTTCAAATTCTTTATCTTCTGTTCTAAAGAAAATAGGCAGGTAAGTTCTCCATGAACTAGATTGATCAATTTCCTGAATTCTATTGATCAAGAAAGGTTCACTTAGTGATACATCGTCCGCTGGAAAAATAATTTTATTAAAATAATCAAATATTTCATCAGTGTTTCCCGCCAAGATAATTACTTCTAAGTTTCTTTCTAAAAAAATAATTTCAATTAATGACCTTAGAACTCCACTTGGAGTGAGCCAACAAGTTTTGATAACTTTATTTTCTGAATTTAGAATATTACTAGTTGTTATTCCATTCAAAAATTTTCTGGCATCTTTTCCATTAACAGAAAAACAATGAAATTTTTCAAGCCAAAACTGTTTTTTTATATCTTGCATTCTGAGATAATTATAAAAAGTCTTTAATTGTAAAAAGACTTTTTAATTTAACATTTTCATCGCAAAGAGCTTCACACCCTCCCTCTTGCCTATCAACTATTGACAAAACCTCCTCAACAACATAATTATTTTCTCGTAGCTTATTTATAGCTTTTATTACTGAACCAGCAGTTGTAACAACATCCTCCAAGACAGTTACCAAGGTACCTTTTTCTAAGATAGGTCCTTCTATTCCAGCTTTGGTTCCGTATTTTTTAATTTCTTTACGAATTATTAAACCATTTAAGTCTAAGCCTTGCAAAGCTGCTTTGACAATTAATCCACTTACTATAGGATCTGCGCCTAATGTCAATCCTGCTACAGCTTTTGACCTTGAGTCTTTTAACTCTAAAAATAAATCACTTATTAAGTTTAGGCCTCTGCCATTTAATGATACAGGTTTACAGTTCAAGTAATGACTGCTTTTTTTTCCTGAAGATAAAGTGAAGTCTCCTCTCTTGTAAGATTTTTCAATTAACTGTTTTAACAATTTTGCTTTATTTATGTCATACTTTTCAGAAAAATTATCCATTAGTAGAAGTTAAATTTATATTTAAAGATTAGAAGAAAAAAAAGAAATCTCACAAAAACTTCCTAATGTGGTGTTTTTTGAAATATTATTTTTATATTGTATATTGAAATTCAATGTAATTAAAACTACATAATTTCCCGGGGGGTGTAGCAATCTGGTGAATGCACCAAACTCATAATTTGGCTTAGGCGAGTTCGATCCTCGCCACCCCCATTAATTATTTATCATTGGATGAAAATAACTCTACTTTTATTTATTTTATTTTTCCCAGCTTTTTTCGCGGCAAGTGAACTCTCTTTTTTATTGATCAGACCAAGCAAAGTTTTAAGGCTAATAGAAGAAAAAAAGAAAGGGGCATTTTCAATTCTAAAAATTCAAAAACGATTTAGATCCTCCTTAATTGCCTCTCAATTTGGAGTAACAATTTCATTGATTGCTATTGGATGGCTTACCAATAGCTTGGCAAATGATTATTGGAAAAGAAATATATTGCCAAATAGATTTTATGATCTTCTACTATTTTTATTTGTGGTTTTTGTAGTTACTCTTGTATCCGGACTAATTCCTAAAGCTCTAGTAATTAACAATCCAGAATCTGCTGCATTAAGGTTAACCACCATATTCGATGCAGTAAGAAAAGGTATGCAACCTATAGTTAAGATAATCGAATTCTTTGCCAGCGCCTGTTTAGGTTTATTTAATTTAAATAACAAATGGGATTCTTTAAATTCTGGTTTATCTGCAAGCGAATTGGAAACTCTTATAGAAACAGATAATGTGACAGGTTTAAAGCCTGATGAGAAAAATATTCTTGAAGGGGTTTTTGCTTTAAAAGATACGCAGGTAAAGGAAGTAATGATTCCAAGATCTGAAATGGTAACTTTGCCAAAAAACATAACGTTTTCAGAACTTATGAAACAAGTAGACAAAACTCGACATGCACGCTTCTTTGTCATTGACGAGTCTCTAGATGATGTATTAGGTGTATTAGATTTGCGTTATTTAGCTAAACCAATATCAAAAGGTGAAATGGAAGCCGATACTTTATTGGAACCCTTCCTTTTGCCAGTCACAAAAATAATAGAAACAAGTTCTCTTGCAGAAATCTTGCCAATAGTCAGAGAATATAATCCTTTCTTACTAGTAGTAGATGAACACGGGGGCACAGAGGGTCTCATAACTGCAGCTGATTTAAATGGAGAAATAGTTGGAGAGGAAATGCTCAATAGTAGAATTTATTCAGACATGAAAATGTTAGATAATTTCTCAAGAAAATGGTCAATAGCTGGAAAATCAGAAATTATAGATATCAATAAAAAATTAAGATGTTCAATTCCAGAAGGTACAGACTACCATACCCTTGCTGGATTTCTGCTAGAAAAATTTCAAATGGTACCAAAAATTGGCGACGTTTTAGATTTTAATCAAATTAAATTTGAAGTTATTTCTATGTCGGGTCCGAAAATTGATCGTGTTAAAATTATTCTTCCTAAAAGCTAAATATGGCTTCCTATAGAGGATAATGATATTTAATAGAAGGATTTAAGTTATGCAATCAACCTCACCACCAGTAAAGGTGGGAGTCATAGGTATAGGCAATATGGGATGGCATCATGCTCGAGTACTAAGTTTACTTAAAGATGCAAATCTAATTGGAGTTGCAGATCCAAATGAAGAGAGAGGCAAACTAGCTATTGAGCAATTTCAATGTGAATGGTTTAGAGATTATAAGGACCTAATTCCGAAAGTTGATGCTATTTGTATCGCTGTCCCAACGCTACTTCATCAAAAAGTAGGACTAGATTGTCTTAAGGGAGGAACCAATGTTCTAATTGAAAAACCAATTGCAGCTAATGAGTTAGAAGCAAAATCTTTAATAGAGGCTGCGAATGCAAGTAATTGTCTGTTACAAGTTGGGCATATTGAAAGATTTAATCCTGCCTTTAGAGAATTAAATAAAATAGTAAATAATGAAGAAATTGTCGTTTTAGAAGCAAGAAGACATAGTCCTCATGCTGATAGAGCAAATGATGTATCTGTAGTCATGGATTTAATGATTCATGACATTGATCTTGTTTTAGAACTTGTAAACTCGAAAATACAAAAATTAGCAGCGGTTGGAGGCAGAAATAGCGAAGGATTAATAGATTATGTTAATGCTACTTTAGTTTTTGAAAATAATGTTATTGCAAGCTTAATTGCCAGCAAAATGAGTCACAAAAAAATTAGAAGCTTAAGTGCTCACTGTCAAAATGGGCTAGTAGAGACTGATTTCTTAAATCACTCTCTTCAAATCCATCGAAAATCCCATGAATCATACACTGCAGAGCATGGTGAATTAGTTTACAGGAATGATGGGTATGTAGAAGAAGTAAGCACTACTTCCATTGAACCTCTTTATGCAGAATTAGAGCATTTTCTTAAATGCCTTCAAGGCAAAGAAACACCCGAAGTAGATGGTGAGCAAGCTTCAAGAGCCTTAAAAATAGCTGATTTTATAGAGAGTGCTGTAGAAAATTCTGGAGATGCAATTTTACTTGAAAATCCCTTCTAAAAGTTATTTAAAAGAAAATAATACTATTTAAATCCAACTGCAGCTTGCCAAACAAACACTAATAAAAAGAAAAATAAAGGGATCAGTGGTAGAACATCAACAGTTGGAGCAAAAGCCTTGTAAGCTTCAGGCAATTCAGCGAATGTATTTAATAGAATGAGCACCTTTTTAAAAATTAATTAATTATGTTACGACGTTACCACGTATGGTGAGCAATGGAGGATGTTTTCCAAGGAGCGAAATCAATTGTAAAACAATTATCTTTAATTGCAGTAGAAATGGCCTTCGTAAATCTTATTAAATGAGCAATATTATGCAAACTTATAAGGGTGAGGCCCAATATTTCATCATTTCTTATTAAATGATGCAAATATGCACGAGAATAAGACTTACAGGTTTCGCAATTACAAGTTTTATCAATCGGAGAAAAGTCATTTTTAAATCGAGCATTTCGCAAATTCAATCTTTCATCATTAAAAAATGCAGTCCCATGTCTTCCTAGTCTTGTAGGCATAACACAGTCAAATATATCGAATCCATTAGCAACAGCTAAAGAAATTTCTCTTAAAGAGCCAATTCCCATTAAATATCTTGGTTTATTTATTGGTAAAAATTTTGGGATATAATTGATTACACTATGAATTTCATCGACTGCCTCACCAACACTTACACCTCCCACTGCTATTCCAGGCAGATTAAAAGAACTTGTAAATTTTGCGCTATATTCTCTTAATCTTGGATACTTACCACCTTGAACTATACCGAATAATGCTTGATTGGATTTCTGATGAGTCTTTACGCATTTTTTCAACCATGAATGAGTCCTTTGTAAAGAGTCCTCAATATCATTTTCGGTAGCTGTATGCGGAGGACAATGATCAAAAGCCATTGCAACATCCGATCCAAGATCCATTTGAATCTGTATGACTTTTTCAGGTGATAAAAATACATGACTACCATCTCTTGGATTTTTAAATTCAACACCTTTATCAGAAATATTATTTAATTTGGCCAAACTAAAAACTTGATATCCTCCTGAATCAGTAAGAATAGGCTTAGACCAATTCATGAACTTATGTATTCCACCAGATTCTTTAACTAATTGTTCACCAGGTTGTAAATGAAGATGAAAGGTATTCGAGAGAATCATTTCTGATCCTGTGGAGATTAATTGCTTAGATGTAATTCCTTTAACCGTTGCCAAAGTACCCACAGGCATAAATCTTGGTGTGTTTACCGGACCATTTGGTGTATGAAAAATACCAGTTCTTGCGCCTGTATTACTGCAATTTCTTGTAATTTCAAATTCAAACACGATAATTTATAAAATTTTTTTGATCCTTTTTTATTAATCTATCCTATTATTTAATATTGAATACATTTTTATCTCATCAAAAAATATTTAATAAAAAATTTAGCAGGATCTTGGATTTTCTATACGACATTTCCAAAGATACCCTTAATAAAACCCGAATTTAAAAATATTGCACAATTTGCGCCGCCTTTAGGATTTTTTATTGGAACAATTCAGAGTTATATTTTTCTTTTTTTTAAATCAAACTCTTGGTCCATTTATGCATCTACATTAATTTGTTTGGCTTCTGGATATTTAATTACTGGTGGTTTGCACCTAGATGGTTTAATGGATACTTTTGATGGTATTTTTGCGGGCAAAAAGAAACGTTTAAAAGCCATGAAAGACAGTAAGGTTGGTTCCTTTGGAGTTCAAGCTTTAGTTTTTATAACTTTAATTCAAATAGCTTGCATACTCAAAATTCAAAACCTAATAATTTTTGTTTTACCAATTTGCTTATTTTGGGGAAGATTTTCAAATTTATTTTTTATAGAAAAGTTTAGATATATAAGCTATAAGAAAAAATCTATTAGTCATAAAAAGTTTTGGAATGGATTTAAAAAAGAATCTTTGATTTCCATTATTTTTCTCTTATTTTTCATTGCATACCAATTAGTTTCAATTACATCCAAAGTAATATTAATTAAATTTTTATTTCTAATTTTGTTTGGTATTTTTTTAAGTTATTTTATTCCAAACATGCTTGGGACTAAAATTGGAGGCTTCAATGGAGATGCCTGTGGTGCGAGTGTTGTTCTGGTTGAAACTTCAATATTATTTATGCATGCAATTCTTTTATAGGAAGTTCTAAATAGAAAATATTTTTCTTCTTAAAATTTTTTAATTCCTCAGTATTATTTATTGAGTAATTATCTAATAATCTCAAATCTCCTCCAATTTGTTTTGCTAGTTTCCTTGCTAAAAAAAGTCCAACACCAGTGCCATCCTTTTTTTTTGCGGCAGATCCTCTAAAGCCTTTTAGAAAAATTTTCTCATATTCATTTTTGATTATTTTTTTACCATCATCAAATATGCAAAGACCTTTACTTGTAATAGTTAGTCCAATTTCAGCATCTTTTTGGGAATATTTAAACGCATTTTCTAATAAATTGGCAATAATCTCAGCAATTACAGCATATTTTGCCTTTAATGGCGTTAAAGTCCAATCTGGCCAAAAAGGAGGTTCAGTCCAATCTCTATTCTCCAAGTTCGCATTCGCTTTACCCCTTTCTAAGATAGGCTTCAACAAACTCTGAACAGTTATCACCTTTTTATTATCTAAATTTGGTGGTAATAATAATCTTTCTTCTCCAATTTCTAGAGGTAATTTAATAGGAGAATTTAATTTTGTAAAAAAGTCCATGTATTGATTAATTTGTTTTTGCTCTACTACCATGCGTTCGACTATTTCAATTGAGTCATCATCTGAACCAAGTCTTTTTATTAGTAATTTTGCATATGTCCTTAGAGCCGCCAATGGATTCCTTAATTGATGAATTATGACATTGACCTGATTTCTAAAATAATTGATTTCTTCAATTTTATTTTGACGTTCTAATTCAATAGAAACACATTTTGCTAAAGATATTGAAAGCGCTTTTAATCTAGAATCAAGTGATGATGGCCAATTCCCGCCATTAAAATCAGTTTCTACCCTAAGGACACCAAGTAAAATATCGTTTTCTTGAAGCGGGTACCATCTTCTATTAGGAGAAGAAACTTTTAATGAAGGATCATCGTCTATTGATATTAGGAGCTTATCAATTTGTGGCCATTGACCAATAATTTCAAAAGATGCTTTAGTTCCTTGCTTAGCTGTAGCAAGATACATAACTAAATGAGTGACTCCCATTGAGCAGCCAAAGCTCTCTAGCTGTTTTACGATAAGTTCTTCAAATTTTTTTGAGAGATTCATAACTAATGAAATTTTGAGAAATTTTTAGAAAAAAATTTGAAAAAGGCTTGTAAAATATGAAAAAAGTATTAAGATATATAAAGAGGTCTGACTTTAGCCAGCCTTAAATATGAAAACTTATCATATTTTAAGCTACATCAGGGGTTGATGGGTCCTCTATGTAATTGGAGTGAATTCAAAATCACATATATAAGATTAGTAAAAATAAATAACACTAATCTCATTCATAATTTCAGGAGTACCATTCAATGTCAAAAAAAAGGAAAAGAATCAGTAGAAGAAGATTGGCTGGCCAAAGAGTAATGGCACATGTGCCTATTTATCATATCGAAACTGGCAAACATAAACCAGTTACAGCAGCAAGAAGATTCATAGCTGAAAATGGTCTATCTGCACCTTCAGTTTTCAATGTCAGAAGAAATGAACATACCACTGACAGGTTTTTTTGGGGCGAAAAAGGGTTATTTAGCGCTCAATATGCTGAAGAAAATCATTTTTTATTTCCATCTCTTAAGGTTGTAGTTGAAGGAATTGGTGAAGAAAAAATTTTCGAAGGTCTGGAACTCACTGCAGATGATTGGGAAGAAATTGAAGAATATGAATATGCGTTTGTTTAAAAAATATTATTAATATTTGAACTTATAAAATTGATTAAATTTGCATCTATTTGATGTGATCCATCAAATTCTAAAAATTCGCAAAATTTAGAAGACTTACATTTAACCTTTTCATAAATAATTCTAGAAGCATCTATTGGAACAACGTCATCAAATAAACCATGACTGATTATTAATGGTGGGCATTTTTTCTCAGGTGCCCAATTTGGGTGAGGATAACCACTACAACTAACAATTAATCCTAGATTCAATTTGAATCCTGCATCAATTGCCATGGCTGCCCCCTGAGAAAAACCCAATAAAATTGTTTTATTAAGCGGAATCTTATCAGTATCAAATTTTTTTAATGTAATTATGAGTTTATTTACTTCAACCGCAGCCTCATTCCAATTATGTGGGTATAAACCATACCATTGTCTTCCCTGACCACTTGGATGTATTCCAGGGGCTCTCAAAGAAATTACCTCTAAGTCAAAATTTATTTTATCTGTAATCTCCTTTCCAACTGTTAAAAGGTCATTTGAATCGGCACCCCAACCATGTATCAGAATAATTCTATGAGTTGCAGTTTGAGAGCTAATCGAAACAAATTCATGATTGATATCGTATTTCATGTTTATATTCTTAAGTAAGCAAACTTTCCCATAATGTCACGATTAGCCCTAGTAAGTGTCTCTGATAAAAAAAATATAATTCCATTTTGTAAAGAATTGGTAGAAAAATTTAATTATAAAATTCTATCAAGTGGAGGAACTGCCAAACATCTAAAAGAAGCAAAAATTCCAGTTATTAAAGTTGCCGATTTTACTAATTCTCCAGAAATCCTTGGAGGACGAGTTAAAACTCTACATCCAAAAATCCATGGAGGGATTCTAGCTAAAAGGTCTGATGAAGAACATAAAAAAGACGTAGAGGCTAACGATCTTCGACTAATTGACTTAGTAGTTGTTAATTTATATCCTTTTAAGAAAACTGTTGAACAGGGATCTAAATGGGAAGATGCGATTGAAAATATCGATATAGGAGGGCCATCAATGATTCGTTCTGCAGCTAAAAATCATAAAAATGTTTCAGTTTTAGTCGATCCTAGTCAATATCAAAATTTTCTTGAAGAAAGTAAAAAAGGTGAGTTGAACGAATTATATAAAGTAAAATTAGCCCTTGAAGCTTTTCAACATACAGCAGACTATGACGCTGCAATATCTAATTGGATAAGTAAAGAAAGAGACTTACAATCTTCCAAATATATTAAATCCTACCCACTAATCAAAACTTTAAGATATGGGGAGAATCCTCATCAAAAAGCTTCTTGGTATGGATTAAGTAATGTTGGATTGAACTCGGCGGAACAATTACAAGGTAAAGATTTAAGTTATAACAATCTATTGGATCTTGAGTCTGCACTTTCAACAGTTTTAGAATTTGGCTATGCAGAAAAAAATGAACTTAAAACAGACAAATTTGCTTCTGTCATCTTGAAACATAATAATCCTTGTGGTGCCTCTGTAAGCAATTCAGCAGCTCAAGCATTTTTGAATGCTTTGGAATGCGACTCAGTTAGCGCATTTGGAGGAATAGTTGCTTTCAATTCAAATATTGATAGTGCAACCGCAATTAAACTTAAAGATATTTTCTTGGAGTGTGTCGTCGCTCCATCTTTTGATGCTGAAGCTTTAGAAATTTTAAAAATCAAAAAAAATTTAAGAATTTTAAAGTTATCCAAAGATATGCTTCCAAAGAAGAACCAAACCTCTACTAAATCAATAATGGGAGGATTACTAGTTCAAGATGCTGATGATACTGAAGATAAACCTGAGACTTGGATTTCAGTAACTAAAAACAATCAAAGTAAGCAAATGAAAATTGATCTGAATTTTGCTTGGAAAATTTGTAAACACGTAAAATCAAATGCAATTGTTATTGCTAAAAACCAAAAAACTTTAGGTATCGGAGCTGGACAAATGAATAGAGTTGGTGCCGCAAAAATTGCACTAAAAGCAGCTGAAGGATCATGTCATGGGGCTGTTTTGGCAAGTGATGGTTTTTTCCCATTTGCAGATACTGTAGAGCTGGCAAATGAGTATGGAATAAAAGCTATAATCCAACCTGGAGGGAGTTTAAGAGACCAAGAGAGTATTGATATGTGCAATTCAAAAGGAATTTCAATGATATTGACTCAAAAAAGGCATTTTCTGCACTAATTTATGTTGATTTGGGATAGTATGTAATTTTGTTGGTCTTTCTAAATAAAGAGAGCCTTCCTGGACCTGCGCAAAGAAAGTATAGAGAAATAGCACCATATATAAATGACAACTCAAAGGCATAGTTATGACCTTCAACAACTGCCAGTGGAAAACCCTCTAGTCCAGTATCCAGAAGATGAAAATAAACTGCAAATGCCATTGTGGAGAATAGTCCTAGAGAAGAAAGCCTTGCAAAAATACCTACAGCCAACCCTACGGGACACACTAATTGAGTTATGGCTGCGCCAAAAGTCCAAATAACAGGATCACCTGGTAAAAATGGAAAGTACTTACCAACTACAAACTCGGCGAATCCCTGCGGGTCCTGAAGTTTCTCGAGACCATGATGAATCATTAAGGCACAAAAACCGATTCGCAAAACAAATATTGATAGTTCTCCAAGAATATTTACTTCTGAACCTGCAGATGAATTAGCAACTACAACTTCAACTTTTTGGGGAGCTTTAGTACTATTCATACTGGCTGTTTGAAAATCATTAGTTTGCGTTTTGTCTTCCATACTTCAAAATTTTTTCATTATTCTAGTTAATAATGTTGATCTTTAGGAAATATCTGAGTAATAAATTAAAGAAACTAAGCAATGTTATATTAAATTCTAAATTTAGGAAGCAATATATATTAACTTTTCTATGACATCCGCAACAACCTTATCAGGAGTAGATGCACCTGAAGTAATTCCAACTTTAATATTTCCACTAGGTAAAAAGTTATTTTTTAATTCTAAATCTGATCCTAGTGGCTTATGTAGTATTGAGTTTTGTTCAATTGATATCCTCTCTGGCGTATCTATATGAAAAGATTCTATTTTATTAGTTATTGCAATTTCTTGAAGGTGGGTAGTATTTGAAGAATTAAAACCTCCTATTACAACAAGGATATCTAAATCCTCATCTACTAAAGAAAACATAGCATCTTGTCTCTCTTCTGTAGCATCGCAAATAGTATTAAATGCTAGAAAATGGTCATTAATATTAGCCGGTCCATACATTCTTAACATAGTTTTTTCGAAAAACTTTCCAATTTCCTCTGTTTCACTCTTTAGCATAGTTGTCTGATTAGCCACTCCAATTCGTTCAAGATGAATATCAGGATCAAAACCGTTAGAACATGCTTTAGCAAACTTTTTCATAAACTCATTTTTATTACCCTTCCCTTCAATATAGTCTGAGACATATTTCGCTTCGGCCAAGTCAAAAACAACTAAATAATTACCAGCAAAGGATCTAGTAGCAAGTGTCTCTTCATGTTTATATTTGCCATGAATAATAGATGTAAAAGTATGCTTTTTATGTTTTTCAACTGTATGCCAAACTTTAGAAACCCAAGGACATGTTGTATCGATTATGTGACAATGTTTTTCATGTAATAATTGCATCTCTTGAACCGTAGCCCCAAAAGCAGGGAGAATTACAACATCCCCTACAGAAACTGGTGAAAAGTCCTTTATACCATTTTTGGCGGAAATTATTTTTACATTCATCTTACTTAGATGATTATTAACTGAAGGGTTATGAATAATTTCATTTGTCATCCAAATAGTTTCATTTGGATAATGTCTTCTTGTTTCGTAAGCCATTGCCACCGCTCTCTCAACACCCCAACAAAATCCAAATGATTTTGCAAGCTTAATCTTTAATCTCCCTTTTTTAAAACTAAAATTATTTTCCCTAATTGATGCTATTAAATCGCTTTGGTAAGATTCTCCCAAAGCTTTTGCTCTTTTAGATGGCGACTCAAAACCCTTACGGTTATATCTACCAGAATGTTGAATTGCGTGTTTTACGGCTTGAGTATCCATGCTTCTGATATTACAACATTTTAAATAATTATTTGTAAAAAAAAAAAAACCTGACATAAGTCAGGTTTCTATAATCAATTTTTGGTTAGATTATTTAGCAGATGCAAAGTCTGGATATGCTTCCATTCCGTGCTCTCCTATATCAAGGCCTTGAGTCTCTTCATCTTCAGATACTCGAATTCCACCGAATAATCCTCCAATCACAGACCAAGCAATCCAGCAAGTAACTAGTGTCCAGATAGCATAAGCTGCAGCACCAAGAGCTTGAACTAGAAGAAGATTAATACCTCCACCATTGAACAAACCAATACCTGCGCCATCTCCCTGTACAGCCGTACCCCAAAGACCAATAACTATGGTACCCCAGACACCACAAACTCCGTGAACAGAAAATGCACCAACAGGATCATCAATCTCAGCTGCATCGACGGCAGCTACTGAGAATACAACAATTACTCCCCCGACTAATCCTGCGAACCAAGAACCAGCAAGAGTCATATCACCACATCCAGCCGTAATACTTACCAAGCCAGCAAGAATTCCATTGATGATCATTGTAAGATCAGGCTTACCAGAAGTTAAAGTCGAAACAACTGTTGCTCCAATGGCACCAGCTGCTGCAGCTAAAGTAGTTGTTACAGCAACATAAGGAACCCATTGATCCATCGCAAGTTGAGAACCCGGATTAAAACCATACCAGCCTATCCATAGAACCAAAGCACCCAATGTGGCGATAGCCATATTATGACCAGGCATTGCCTGAGGTTTTCCATCTTTGAACTTACCAATTCTTGGGCCAAGAAGCATAGCTCCGACTAAGCCGGCCCATGCACCTACTGAGTGAACAATTGAAGAACCAGCAAAGTCAACAAAACCTAAGGAATCAAGCCAACCACCATTCCACTTCCAGCTACCAGCAATTGGATAAATAAATGCAGTTAATACAATCGCAAAAACAACAAATTCTCCAAATTTAACTCTTTCAGCAACAAGACCGGATACGATAGTTGCCGCGGTTCCTGCGAAGGCAGATTGGAACAAGAAATCAACTGTTGGGACTAATCCAGCATCAGTTACCATATCAGCAGTAACTGTTGGATCAAAAAATAAACCTCCAAAATAAAGCCATCCGTCAGCTACGCTACCTCCGTACATTAGTGAATAGCCAATAAACCAATAAGAGGTTACAGCTAGAGCAAATACGAAAAGGTTTTTAGTAAGGATGTTAACTGCGTTCTTAGAACGGCACATACCTGCCTCAACCATAGCGAAACCAGCGTTCATAAAGATCACTAAGATAGTAGCGATCAAAAGCCATAAATTGTTAGCAAGAAAAGCTGCATTCAACTCAGGTAAATCAGCTGCATGAGCAGAAAGATTAAAAATACCCAAACCAAACAGAGCTAGAGGTACAGTTGCAAGCCACAACATTGAGCGGTTTGAACTAAATCCTCGAATACTCCTCAAAAGGAGCATAGGTCCATTAACGAGACTTGCATCTTGTAATTTGGATCTAGAGCGCCTTTGGGGCGTTTGCAAAGCAGTGGTCATAAAAAAAAATTAGATCTGCAAAAAACAGTTTGCACTGTTTCCTTTCATATTTAATTTTGCAAAAAAACTTATTAGTGTCTAGTATTCGTTGTTACCAATTCAATAGTTACATCCAAAAAGATATCTGTTAAATTTAAAAATTATTTTTAATCTAAACTCCAATATTGTGAATTTTTTTTAAAGGTTTAATTCCATTCCATGATACGTGGTCTTTGTGAAATTCAAAGGAACATGGGATTGATATCATTCCTGCGCTTATAGATTCTCTAAAAAGACTGCCATACAGTGGATCTGCATCGTCTCCTGGTTCAAAGAAGCAAGCATCTTTTCTTGTAATACAAGGTATTAAAACACTTTTACTTTCAGGAATTAAATTTTTTAATTCTTTAAGATGTTTTTGGCCTCTTTTTGTCACTGTATCTGGGAATAGAGCTACATTTCCTCTCATCCAAGTTGTATTTTTAACTTCTACGTAAATAATACGTTTATCAGGATTTGAAGATTTTGGAGTTAAAAAAAAGTCAATTCTACTCTTTTTATCTTTTCCATAAGGGACTTCAGATTTAATTTTCTCTATTTCCCCAATTATTTCCTTAAGCAAGTTTTTCTCAAGAACCTTTTTGATCAACTTATTTGCAAAGAGGGTATTGATACCAACCCAAACCTCCTCATTGTTTGCTCCTAAAACACATACTTGTTCCCAGGTGTAAGGTAATTTTCTTGTTGGAGAAGAAGAGATACTTATTCTTACTTTTGCTCCCTCGCTCAAAAGTCCCTTCATTGGCCCTGTGTTAGCACAATGAGCAGTTACTACCTCTCCACTCTCTAATTTTATATCTGCGAGAAATCTTTTATACCTTTTAAGTAGAATTCCTTCAATTAATGGATCAAATTCAATTATCCGATCATTCATAAATATGTCGTTAGTTAAAAATCAAATATAATTGAAACTTAAACTTCTTGAAAAATTTCAGATAAGGTCAAATGCATGCATTTTTAAAAAATAATGTTTTTGCAATTTCATTTGGTACTAGTCTTAGTAAATTTGCTGGATGTGTAAGACAAATATTTATAGCTGCTGCTTTTGGGGTTGGAGTAACATATGACGCATTTAATTATGCGTATATAATTCCAGGTTTTTTGCTAATAATCATTGGAGGGATTAATGGACCTTTACATAATGCAGTAGTTGCAGTTCTAACTCCCCTTAACAAAAAACATGGAGGAATTATTCTAACTCAGGTAAGCATAAAACTTTCAATATTATTATTCAGTTTGGCCATATTAATTTACTTTAATTCGAGCTTATTAATTGAATTATTAGCACCCAATTTAAGTTACGAAGCTAAATCTATTGCCACTTATCAATTAAGAATACTTACACCTTGTATTCCTCTATCGGGCTTCATCGGTTTAAGCTTTGGCGCTTTAAATTCCAGAAAAAAATTCTTTTTATCAAGTATAAGCCCAGCCATCACAAGCGTAACTACTATTCTTTTTATTTTATATAGTTGGATTTTCAACCAAGAAAATGCATCTACATATTTCCTCACTTATTCGGGATTACTAGCTTTTGCAACTTTGACAGGAACTTTTATTCAATTTGTTGTTCAAATTTGGGAAATAAATAAAATCGGGCTCCTAAGATTAGAGTCAACCTTCCAATTATTTAAAGATGAAGAGAGGAGGATCTTCAGACTAATTATTCCAGCATCTATCTCATCAGGTCTAAGCCAAATCAATGTTTTTATTGATATGTTTTTCGCTTCCAGTTTTCAAGGGGCAGCATCAGGACTTGCTTACGGAAACTTTCTTATACAAGCACCATTAGGGATATTATCCAACTCTTTAATTTTGCCATTACTTCCAAAATTTTCTAGATTGAGAAGCTGCAAAGACAATAGAGGACTCCAAAAAAACTTAATCTCTGGAATAGAGTATTGTTTCTTAACAACTATTTTTTTAGCTGGATTTTTCTTTACTTTTAATAACCAAATTGTACAGCTAGTTTTTCAAAGAGGAGCTTTTGATTATTCAGCTACATTAAAAGTAAAGAATATATTAATTGCATATGGATTTGGCATACCTTTTTATCTTTATAGAGATTTATTAGTAAGAGCTTACTACTCAATAGAGAAGACTAAATTCCCTTTCAAGTTATCATTTACAGGGATAATATTTAATATTTTTTTTGATTGGTTTTTAATTGGTGCTCCAATAAAGAATTTTGGTAACCTTTCACCATATAATTTTGGAGTTGTAGGAATAATTTTATCTTCAGTAATAGTTAACTTTATAGTTTGCATATTACTTTCATTCAATCTGCAAAATGAAGATATATATTTGCCTAATTTGGATTTACTGAAGAAAGTTATTTTAATGTCATTTGCATCATTTATTGCTAGCAGGATTTGTTTAACTATTTTTAATAGTACCAATAACTTAAATTCAAATTTCGGAGAATTTTTGATAATAATCTTTGGATCTCTAACTTTTTTTGTAATTTATTTTTTACTTACAAAATTTTTAAAAGTAAATAAATTTAAAATTTATCAAAAAAATATTTAGTTATCAAAAAAACGCTCCAAAATCTCTTCTAATTCAAAAATTTGTGTGGTAGTAATTAAATCAATAAGTGGAATACTACTTACTCCATCCCCTACTTTTACATTAATTGCTTTCAAACTTATTTTTGCTGCCTCTAATGAGCCTTTATTTTTATTGCTAATACATTCAATAGCAAGATTTCTAGCCAGCCCAGCATCTCCAAGATATAAATTCCACTTTTCTATTTTTATAAAAATCTTTTCTGAAATAATATTTTCCAGATCACTTATGCGTATCTGAGATTCCATAAATAAATATTGATTTAAGTTGATTGTTTTTCTAAATCTTTAGGTTTTTTAGAAATTACAAAAAATAAATGAGAGGCCAAAAGAATTGACCAAAAAATTAAAAAATTACTAAAAAAAGCGAATTCGTACTTGATTTCTTTTAAAAGCCAAGTTCCACTTACTACCGCAGTAAATATCATGCAGTGAATCACAAAATTTACTATTCGAGAAAAATGTTTGTATGTGGGATCTTCTAAATCACCGTTTCCGTACCATTTTATGGGCATATTGATAAGTATGAATTTGTTAACAATAGATATTTTAACCGATATCTGGTTGACTAAGAGACCCTGAAACAGAGATATTACATAGTTATGCGCCTGTAGCTCAGTGGATTAGAGCACCTGACTACGGATCAGGGTGTCGGGAGTTCGAATCTCTCCAGGCGCGTTTTAAATTATGAAATATTCTTTTTATATTTTTCTAAAAAATATCGTATATATTATTATTATTACTTATCAAATTCAATGAATATTCTTCAAAATCTTAAAGAAAGTGATCCAGTAATATCAAATTATATTAATTCTGAAAAAAATAGGCAAGAATCCCATCTTGAGTTAATTGCAAGTGAGAATTTTGCATCAATAGCTGTGATGCAGGCTCAAGGATCAGTTCTTACTAATAAGTACGCAGAGGGGCTACCTCAAAAAAGATATTACGGGGGGTGTGAATTTGTTGATGAAATAGAAGAATTAGCTATTCAGAGAGCAAAAAAATTATTTAATGCAAATTGGGCTAACGTTCAACCCCATAGTGGAGCACAAGCAAATGCAGCCGTTTTTTTAAGTCTTCTTAAACCTGGCGACACCATCATGGGAATGGATCTTTCTCACGGTGGACACCTTACGCATGGCTCTCCAGTCAATATGAGTGGTAAGTGGTTCAATGCAGTTCACTATGGTGTAAATAAAGAAACTAGTGAGTTGAATTTTGATGAGATAAGAAATGTAGCACATGAAACAAAACCAAAATTAATCATATGCGGATATTCTGCTTACCCAAGAACAATTGATTTTGAATCATTTAGAAGTATTGCAGATGAAGTTGGTGCATTCTTAATGGCAGACATAGCACACATCGCGGGGCTCGTAGCAAGTAAACTTCACCCAAATCCCATACTTTATTGTGATGTCGTCACTACAACTACTCATAAAACATTGAGAGGGCCTAGAGGAGGACTTATCTTATGTAAAGATGCAGAATTTGGAAAGAAAATTGATAAATCAGTTTTCCCCGGAACTCAGGGTGGCCCCCTTGAACATATTATTGCTGCTAAAGCAGTTGCATTTGGAGAAGCTTTACAACCCGATTTCGTTAATTATTCACAACAAGTTTTAAAAAATGCCAAAGTTCTAGCTTCCACTCTTATAAATAGAGGTATTGATATTGTTAGTGGAGGCACTGATAATCATATTGTTTTACTCGATTTAAGAAGTATAAATATGACTGGGAAAATTGCTGATTTACTTGTAAGCGAAGTGAATATAACAGCTAATAAAAATACTGTGCCATTTGATCCCGAATCACCTTTTGTAACCAGTGGACTAAGGTTAGGTACCGCAGCTTTAACCACCAGAGGTTTTGATGATAGTGCTTTTGCTGAAGTTGGTGAGATTATCGCTGATAGATTACTTAATCCAAATGATTCACTAATTGAAAGAGAATGTAAAGAAAGAGTATTAACCTTATGTAATCGTTTCCCTCTCTATGAAGGCAAACTTGAAGCATCAATTAAATGAGTCCTAATTCCAAGGGAGTTGAAATTCTTTCTATTGGAACTGAGCTACTTTTAGGAAATATCATAAATACAAATGCTCAATGGATTTCCGAACAGTTGTCTCAATTAGGCCTGAATCACTTTAGGCAATCAACTGTAGGTGATAATTGTGATCGAATTATAAAAGTAGTTCAAGAAATATCCAAAAGAAGTAATCTTCTAATTACAACTGGGGGCTTGGGCCCTACACCAGATGACTTAACTACTGAAGCAATAGCCAAATCTTTTGATGTATCTCTTTTTGAAAGACCGCACTTATGGGATGAAATTAAACAAAAACTTTTAAACTCAAAGCTAAAGGACGATTCCTCTAGCTTAAGGAAACAATGCTTCTTCCCAAAAAATGCTCAAATAATCAATAACCCTAGGGGCACTGCTCCAGGAATGATTTGGGAACCAGTAAAAGGGTTTACTATTCTTACATTCCCTGGAGTACCCAGTGAAATGAAAACCATGTGGGAAGAGACTGCTTATGATTTCATTACAACCAAATTCTCAGATAGTTATTCCTTTTTTTCAAATACTCTTAAATTTGCAGGCATTGGAGAATCAAGCGTTACAGAAAAAATTAACGATCTATTAAATCTTAAAAACCCGACTGTTGCTCCATATGCAAACTTAGGAGAGGTTAAACTCAGAATCACAGCGCGAGCAATGAATGGCCTAGAAGCAAAAAATATAATTAAACCTGTAAAAGAAAAATTAAAAAAAGATTTTTCAAAATTTATTTTTGGAGAAGATAATGATACTCTTCCTAGCGTTTTAATAAAAGAATTAACCAAGAGGAACCAAACTATTGTTTTTGCTGAATCCTGCACTGGAGGACTCCTATCTTCATCACTAACGTCAATATCAGGCTCATCTCAAGTTTTTAAAGGAAGTATTGTGTCATATAGTAATGAGCTAAAAAATTCATTATTAAATATTTCGGAAGAAAAGCTTACAAAATATGGAGCTGTTTCTAAAGAAGTTTGTAAGGCAATGGCAATTAATGTAAAAGAGAAATTAGGAGCAGATTGGGCAATAGCCATTAGCGGAATAGCTGGTCCAAATGGAGGAAGTCCAAATAAACCCGTTGGACTTGTATATATCTCAATTTCAGGACCTAATAATCATTTAACTAATATAAAAAAACTATATAATTCAACCCGAAATAGAATAGAAATTCAAACACTAAGTGTAAATGTGTGTTTGAACAGCCTCAGATTAATTCTATTATCTAATAGTAAGTAACTATTTTTACAAATTGAGTCAAGATACCCTATTTGATAAAGTTTGGGATTTACATAAAGTTTCAAGTCTTCCAGGTGGATCTGATCAAATATTTATTGGTCTTCATCTTATCCATGAAGTGACGAGTCCTCAAGCATTTGGCGCTTTAAAAGACAAAAACTTAAAAGTAAAATTCCCTGAAAGAACTGTTGCTACTGTTGATCATATTGTGCCAACAGATAATCAGAGCAGGCCTTTCAAAGATAATCTTGCTGAACAGATGATTGAAACACTTGAGAAGAATTGCTTAGAACATAAAATAAGATTTTTTAATATTGGCAGTGGTAATCAAGGCATAGTACATGTAGTGGCACCAGAATTAGGGCTAACTCAGCCAGGAATGACAATCGCCTGTGGAGATTCACATACTTCAACTCATGGAGCTTTTGGTTCAATTGCTTTTGGGATAGGCACAAGCCAAGTAAGAGATGTTCTTGCGACCCAAACCATAGCCATGAACAAATTAAAGGTAAGGCAAATTTGGTGTGAAAATAAATTATCTAATGGGGTTTATGCTAAGGATTTAGTTCTTCATATTATTAATAAACTCGGTGTAAAGGCTGGGGTGGGTTTTGCACATGAGTTTGCAGGGCCTGCGATCAATGCATTATCAATGGAAGAAAGAATGACTATATGCAATATGTCTATTGAAGGAGGAGCAAGATGTGGCTATATAAACCCTGATGAAAAGACCTTTAGTTACATTAAAAATAAATTATGCGCACCAAAAAATGAGCATTGGGAAAAAGCACTTACATGGTGGCAATCACTAAAAAGCGATGTAGATGCAATTTATGATGATGTAATTAAAATAGATGTTTCTAAAATAGAACCAACTGTTACATGGGGTATTACTCCGGGCCAAAGTGTAGGAATTAATCAACAGATCCCTCTTTTAGATGAATTATCACCAAATGACAAATTAGTTGCTGAAGAGGCTTATGAATATATGAGCTTCAAGCCAGGACAATCTATAAAAGATGTTCCAGTAGAAGTTTGTTTCATAGGCAGTTGCACAAATGGGCGAATCAGTGACTTAAGAATTGCAGCTAAAGTATTAAAAGACAAAAAAGTATCTAAGAATGTAAAAGCATTTGTAGTTCCTGGTTCAGAAAAAGTTGCCAATGAAGCAAAACTAGAAGGTCTTGATCAGATATTTAAGGATTCTGGATTTCAATGGAGAGAACCAGGCTGCTCAATGTGTTTAGCAATGAATTCAGATAAGCTGATAGGTAATCAAGTTAGTGCTAGTTCTAGTAATAGAAATTTCAAGGGTAGACAGGGATCTCCTAGAGGGAGAACACTACTCATGAGTCCAGCAATGGTTGCTGCTGCTGCAATTAATGGCAAAGTCAGTGACGTTAGAGAATTTATCAACCAATGAAATCCAAATATACTCAACCAATTGGAAAAATTAGAGACATAAACGGGCAATGTATCTCCTTGATTGGTAACGACATTGATACAGATCGCATAATTCCAGCGCGTTTCTTGAAGTGTGTTAACTTTGATTCATTGGGTGAATCTGTTTTTGAGGACGACAGAAAAACTTTAAAGGGAAGGCATCCCTTCGATCTAGAGGAGAACAAAAATGCCACAATTCTAATTGTTAATAGCAATTTCGGGTGTGGTTCCAGCAGAGAACATGCCCCCCAAGCACTTATGAGATGGGGTATAAAAGCAATCATAGGGGAGAGTTTCGCTGATATCTTTTACAGTAACTGTATTGCGATAGGAATCCCCTGTTTTACGCTGCCTAAAAAATCCATAGAAGAAATACAAAACTATTGCAATAATCAATTTTTATTTTTAGAAATTGATCTTAAAAATTCCTTAGCAAAATCAAAAGATTTAAATTTTAATCTTGAGATTAAGGAAAGCTCAAAAAAAATGTTTTTATCAGGAGAATGGGATGCAACTTCAACACTTCTTGAAAATGAAAATCTTATTGTAGATAAATTTAATAATTTACCTTATTTAAAATTTAATAATAAATTATTGTAGCTATTTAAATCCAAAGAGATTAAATGAAATTCCTCCGGCTTGATTATGAGGCTGATAAAAAATACCAAATTCATAAGATCTTTTTTTCCAATTAACTAATATTTTAGAATCTATAAATTTTCCGTAGTCACTAGAATCACCATCTAAATTTAATGTTCCATTACTTTCAAAAATTATTGGCCCAAAAATTTGTTGATCAAAACCAATATTTACAGTAAATTTTTCAGATATTTGATCAAATTTAAATACACTTTCTCCATTTTTAAATTTATAAAAAGGGAAAATACTAATTCTTGTATAGTCGAAGGTTTTTTCTTTGAAATTACCTAAAATTAATTCTGGACCTAAACCCAAACCAATATATCTTTGATGTTTTCCATCATTATATAGGGAATATAATGCTGACATTCTTGTATTTAAACTAAGTCCTTTTTGAACAGGCTCATAGATATACTCATATGAACTATCAATAATTTTATTCTTAGGTTTATCAACGCTTAATGGAATATTTTTATCTAAGGAGTAAAACAAATTACCTTTAAGGCTACCAGCTAAGTTTTTACTAATTAAAGCCTCTCCTTTTAAATGCGATAATCCTAAAGATAAAACTTCAGAACTTGTAGTACCATTTACTTCCCAAGTATGTTTTTTTTCTAATTTTGAACCATAACCTAAATAAATTTCAGCCTCCCCTAATGAACCATTCCATACTCTATCTCTATAAACTCCATAAAAACTTTTATTCCATTTAGTATTTAAGAAATTAATTTCTTTCTTCAAAAAAGATTTCAATCTAAGTGCATCAGAAAATTTATTACTATCAAGGGAATTAATTTGATTATCTATTTCCAAATCCCAACTATTTACTTTCCCTTTTATTTGAGATTCAACCCCAAAATAGTCAGCCAATACAGCACCTCTTTCTATCTTTTCTCCTGTTATTGTATCGCCATCCTTTACATAACTCTTTGTACGTCCATTTAATGAGCGTTGAATAAAAAATTGTGGTTCTAGATCAATAAAAAAATCATCAGCTAAATCTATAGAATTCAGTTTTTTACCAATGAACAAACCATCTTTATCAATGTTGTCATAACCTAATTTCCAACTAGCTTTTGAATCAAGGTTGTTTTCTTCAGCTTTAGTTAGCTTTCTATTACCAAGCCAAAATGGGATTGAAATATTTTCATCTAAAACTAAATAGTTCAAAGAAGATCTAAATCTTAATTCATCTTTTAAAGAGCGAACTTCCAATGAATTAATCTCAATTTTTACTTGTTTAAATTGAAGGATATCGTTAGAAAATATTGCTTTATTACTCTTCCACTTTTCCCCATCAATATTTATTCTTTCAGAAGAAAAAATCCAATTATGCACTTTATCAGGGGTATTTAAAACTTCCCTTTTTTTAAAATTTAGAAAGTTTTGAAGCTTTTGATAATCTGAACCATAAAATTTTTCTGATAAGTCAGAGATTAATTTATCAGAATTTATAGAGCCTTTTACATCTAATAAATATCCTGTTTCATTTTTAAAATTGTATTCAAGTTTAGAGATTTTAAATATTTGCTCACCAAAAAGTAAAGTTATATTGCCTTCAGCACTAATTTTTTTATTCACCTTGTCATAAATTAATTTATCAGATCTAAAGAATTTACCTCTGTATGAAACAGATACGTTACCCTCTGCAAAAAGAACATTATTTATTTCAGACTGTTTATCTGATTGGATTACTAACTCATCTTGCTTAGCAATTAAGTCAGTTATTTTTTGCTCTGAATTTTCCTCTAAAGATAATTTTTCTAGAGGAATATTCTGAAAATTATTATTAAAAAATGGATTGGTTGTATTTTTATTTTTTAATGTTCTTGCCAGACTTAATAGGTTAGATTGTTTATTTTCGATTTCGTTAATTCTACGAAATTCAACAGGTCTAGATGGCGGTATGGAACTGATAAATAAAAAAGAAGAAACTATTAATTTTTTTGATATTCCAGAATTCAAGGTAAATCAAGTTAAATGATTAATCTTGAGGACTTTCTAAATCTTTTCTGTTAGGTGTTCTGGTTGGATCACTAGCTAAAAATCCGAAGAGAAATATTCCTACAAAGAAAAAAACAATAGTGTAAACAGAAATTTTTAAGGCAAGCATAGAATTACGAGTGCTAACAGATTTTTATATCCTATTAAATTTATATTTAATTTACGGTAAAAGGTTTACTTTTTGTATTTTTGGAAAATTTTGAAATACTTTGGTGAAATTAATCATCATGATCATCCCAAGGATCTGTAAGTTTTGCAGCTTTAGGTCCAAATGCAGTCCATAGACCAAAACCTGTTAAAGCTAGAAGAAAAACCAGAATAGTTACTGCTATAGATACAGCAGGATCCGGAGCGGATGATAAAGTTTGCATCAATTTTGCTAAGTTTGTAAACAATTTATGTATAAGTTCTTATACAATAACGAAATAAAATCCGATTTAGTGAATTCAACATGGGCCAAAAAACAGCATTAGGAAGTCTTTTAAAAGCAATTGGAAATTCTGGTCAAGGAAAAGTTGTACCTGGCTGGGGAGCAGTTCCTGTTATGACAGTCATAGGTCTATTACTTTTAGTTTTTTTAGTTATTCTTCTTCAAATTTATAACCAATCCCTACTACTTCAAGGTTTCTCTGTAGATTGGAACGGAAACTAACTTTCTGAAATTATCTCAAAATCTATTTAAGATTAATTCATTAAGATATTAATGAACTCATAGCAACTTTTGTTTTAATTAACTAAGTTACAGTTTTAATGAATATTTATAATTCTCAATGAAAAGAGATTTAGAAATACATGATGAATGAAATATATTTAATAGGATTAGGAAATCCTGGAAAAAAATACTCAAAAAGCAGACATAATATAGGTTTTTTGCTACTTGAAAACCTATCAAAAAAATATAATTCGAATTTTATACTAAAGAATAAACTGAAAAGCTCCTGCTCAGAATTCAAAATTAATGATTTAACTTATAGATTGTTTTTACCAAACACCTTTATGAATAATAGTGGTGATGCTGTCCAAGCAATAATAGATTGGTACAAAATTAATTTAGACCAAATTTTTATAATAGTCGATGATAAAGATCTTCCTCTTGGGAAAATAAGATTTAGAAAAAAAGGAAGTTCAGGTGGACATAATGGGCTTAAAAGCATAATTGAAAAATTGCAGACTAATCAATTTAATAGAATCAAAATTGGTATTGGGTCCCCTACATCTGTTGAAGGGAAAAATAATTTCAATACTATTTCACATGTATTGGGCAATATTTCTCTAGAAGAAAACTCAATATTGGATAAAGTTTACAAGAAAGTAATAGAATCACTCGAACAATTAAATTCTAAAAAAGAAGAATATATAATTAGTGAATTAAATTCTTTTGATAAAGATCATATTTAACAAATGCATTTTAAACCAGAAACAATAGCCAATTTGAATATTAAAGAATTTTGCTTCTTAAAAAAGCAAATTAAAGGGGTCGTAGAAGCAAGTCAATTTAAATGGACTTTTACATGGTCTTTTAATAAAGGTAAATTATTAGTAAATCCTCCACTTGGAAGAGCATTAATTGAGGATGCATTATTGAGATTTTTATTGAAAAAAGATTATGAACTAGAGGCAGGAAATGAATATAAATTTACCATTTCAGCCAAGTTTTAAAATCTATATTTTGATTTAAAGTAAATTGAATTCTGAAATAATCCTCCAAAATTATCAAAGCTGATATTGCATCGAGATTTTTATTAAGAATAAACATCTCCCTAGGAATTAAACACTGCAAACCTCTAATTGGAAAGAGTTCGAAATATCTTGCTTTAGCTCTATAAGTAGTATTCTTTTCTTCAAACATTATTATTTCCTTTTTAAAAAAATCCAGTTTTCCTCTAATCTCTCTACTAGTTGTACCATTCCCAATAATAATTTTTGATATATTTTCAACGGTATTTAAATTTCTGATATACCCCTCAAGTAATTCGCTTTTAAGAATAATGGCTTTATAAACTTTTTTTTGACTTATTTCAGCTAAAACTAACCCACACTTACATTTACCAGGGTCTATAGATAGATATTTAAACATACAAAATTTATAATTTAGTGATATTCAACTCAACTATTATTGGGTCAGCAGTTTTACTGTCTCTTAAAGATACAACATCTAAACGATATTTATTGTTTTGATTTATATTTAATGACTCTCTTATTTTATTAATAAAGTTCCCTCTTGTTTTAATTTCGTTCACAATAGACCCTCTTAACTTGATTTTATCTCTTGTTTGACTTAACAAATTTTTAATTTCTACATTAATGTTTTTATTTTCAAGATCTTTTCTTTCAAGAATTTTGCTTGTAATAACTTCTCCTCTTCTTAAGATAAATTTATTTTGTAGCAATTCTGGATATACAAAAACAAAATCATCTCCTTTCAAAACATTAGTTGCAGATTTAATCAATATGATCCAATCTCCCTCTTTTGATGTGAATTCTTCAATTTTAGAAATATCACTAGGTCTCCATAAAAGAATATTTTTTATTTCTTTTTTATTAGGGTTTACAATTTTCTGAACATATTTATCTGCACTATTATAAATCTTTCCGAAATCTATTTTTATATTTGAGTTAGAAGTAACTTTTGCAATAAATAAAGTTTGGCCTCTTTTAATAACTACATTTCCTCTTCTAAATTCTTTAACATCACTTTTTAGTTTATTTAATTCCTTTTCTTTATTGATAATTTTATATTCAAGTATCTTTCTTTCTTCCTTCAAAGGAATAAGTGCCTTTTTACTCTCATCTAAAGTTTTTTTTAAAAAAGGAATATCGACAAAAAGTCTTTGCCTAAATTCTTCACTTACTAAGATCAATAATCCAATGGAAACTGCGCTTATAAAACCTCCAGTTATTATCGTTACAATTGTTGCAGTTTTCTTTGGTCTTAATTTTAGAATACTAAATCTTGCTTTACCAATCTTAGTACCAAGCAGATCTCCAAATGGTGCAATTAGTCCTCCAAGTAATATTAAAAAAACAATTAAAATCCAAGCCATATTTTTTCATACAATCATTACATCATAATTAATGATGAATCAATTAAATCTTTTTGCAAGAGCTATAGGGTCAAAAACTGTAATCTTTTTTCTTTCAATATTGAGAAGACCCGAATCCTTCAAATCTCCTAGTAATCTCGTAATCGTTACTCTCGTTGAACCAATAGCTTCAGCAATGGCTTGATGTGAAAGTCTTAAATCAATTGTAATACCTTTTTCACTTGCAACTCCAAAATCTCTACAAAGAACCATTAAAAAACTTACTAATCGAGAAGACATATCTCTATGAGTAAGAGTTTCAATCATTGTTTCTGTTTGTAGGATCCTACTTGAAAGACCCTTTAACAATAATAGTCCTACTGATGCATCTTCCTCTATTGCTCTTAAAACAGAATTTGCAGGTGCTGTTATCATTTCTACTCTTGTGAATGCTATTGCGTGATAAAAACGATCAGATCTATGGCCTGTGAGAAGAGATAAAACACCAAAGAGACTATTTTCTCTTAACAAAGAAACAGTTATCTCTTCACCTGACTCATAAACTCTTGACAACCTTACTGCTCCTCTTCTTATAAGATAAACCCTCTCAGCAGGATCACCTGGGAAAAATATTGTTTTAGATCTCTCAACCATTTCTGTGCTTGCACCCTCAAGACCTTTAATTACTTCCATTAAAGTTTTATTTATTGGAAAACGTTCTCCAACATAGTTACTTTTACTTTGTCCGGATTGATTCGAACTCAAACGGCTTAATCCTCGAGAAGAAGGTATCATAAATAACTTTATTATTAAAAATTTAAGAAGACACCTAAAAAAATCTTGTATCAACAGTAACAATTTTCAATTCTTATTGTTTTTTTTTGTGAACTCCTTTCTTCCAGTTTCAGCTTCTTCAATATTTTTTAAGTAAAATTACACTATATGCAGCGTAAATAAATTCTAATTATACTGCATGTAGAAAAATCTAAGATAATGGTAATTAGTTCATCTAATAATTATTCCAAAAGTAATCCTGATCTATTAGAAATAAGTTCTGCTAACAAAATAAACTTTAAAAGATTTAAACAAAACGGGCAAATCCAAATCTATCAATCTTCATATAGAGGGAGTTATTCATCCATAATTAGAGACGGTCTTAGGAATGCCGCTCTTGGTAAGAAAGTACTTTTAGTACAATTTATGAAGGGAGGGGTTAAACAAGGGGTTGCTAATCAATTAAACCTTTGTGGCAATTTAAATTGGGTAAGATCATCCCATTCTTATGATCAATATGATTCTGAGGAAATTGAAAATAATAAAAATTTAGAAAAATCTATTCATGAATCTACCAATGAATTATGGAATTTATGCAAAAAAGAACTAATTACTGGAGAAAGCGATCAAATCATACTTGACGAAATTTTTCTCGCAATTGAGATGAAAATTATCGACAAAGATGATTTGATTTCAACACTTGAAAACCGAAATATATCTGGAGATGTAATTCTTACTGGTACAGATATTCCTAAAGAATTATTATTAATGGCCAACCAAATTACCCAACTTCGCTCATAAAAAAATGCTTAAAAATGATCTCTGGATAAATCAAAAAGCCTCTGAAGGAATGATAAACCCTTTCCAATCAAATTTGGTTCGGCATCTTGATCCTGATAAGAAACAAAACCCAGTTTTAAGTTACGGATGTTCCTCTTATGGCTATGATCTAAGACTTTCATCAAAAGAGTTCCTAATTTTTAGGCATATACCTGGCACTGTTATGAATCCCAAAAAATTTAATCCTGATAATTTAGAAAAAACTGTTCTTCACCATGATGATGATGGAGCTTTTTTTATTCTCCCTGCTCACTCCTATGGTTTAGGGGTGGCACTAGAAAAGATGAAGGTACCAGAAAATATAACTGTAATTTGTATAGGTAAAAGTACTTATGCAAGGCTTGGGATAATCGTTAATACAACTCCTGCAGAGGCGGGTTGGGAAGGTCACTTAACTCTGGAATTTAGTAATAGTTCAGGTGCAGATTGTAGGATTTATGCTGAAGAAGGGATCTGTCAACTACTCTTTTTTGAAGGCGATCCTTGTTCTACAACATATGAAGATAGAAGAGGCAAATATCAGAATCAACCAGAGAAAGTAACCTTAGCAAAGATCTAAAATGAGTAAAGTTGAACTGATTTCGCTAACTCCTAATGCGGAAAAAACAATGGCTTACATTGCTAGAGTAAGCAATCCAAGTAACCAGAAAAATGAGGATTATTCAAAATTATTGAGTTATTGCATTAAAAATGAACACTGGAGTGTATTTGAACAGTCTTTTATGACTTTACAAATAGAAACCAATAGAGGAATTGCGGCACAAATTTTAAGACATAGATCATTTACTTTCCAAGAATTCTCACAGAGATATGCAGATAGCTCTCAATTGGGTAACATCCCTTTGCCAGAATTGAGAAGACAGGATTTTAAAAATAGGCAAAATTCTATTCCAGACCTCCCTAATAAATTAAAAAAAAGATTCAATGAAAAAATTGCTTTACATTTTAAGGCTGCTTCAGGATTATATGAAGAATTACTTGCTGAAGGAATAGCTAAAGAATGTGCGAGATTTGTATTACCATTAGCAACTCCAACGAAAATCTACATGTCAGGATCATGTAGATCATGGATACATTACATTCATTTGAGATCAGCTCATGGTACTCAGGAAGAACATAAGTCTATCGCCCAAGATTGCAAGTCTATTTTTAAAAAAAGTTTTCCAGTTGTATCAAAATCTCTTGATTGGTAAATATTATCCATGACTCCGAGGAGAAACCATATGTATGTTTTTTTCTTGAATTACTGAAAATTCAGCATTAAGAACTTCTTCATGAGATATTGATTCTCTCACTAATTGATCAATAGAATCTTTTATTTTTAATTCTTCTTGTTTACCAATAAAAGTAGATATTAAATTACCTTTTTTATCAAACAGATTAACTTGAGGAATGCCATTTACGTTGAATTTTCTGATGTAATTATTCCATTTTTGATTATCAACATTTAAAAAAACAAAATTAATATCTTTTTCATATTCCTCTTTTAAAGAAGATACATTAGGAGCCATCTCTTTGCATACTTCGCACCACTCAGCATAAAATTCAAGGAAAGTTGGCTTATTATTTTCAAAAGCGATTTCAGGATCAACAGATAATTCTCCAAAACTCTTAAGAAGATAAGTTGATTGAAAAAAAAGATTTCTAAATAAAATCAAAGAAATAATAACAACAGTAATTAACGGAACAATAATTATTTTGAAGTTTTTATTAAAAAGTTGTTCTCTACTCTCAGATTGCATTATGAATAATTGGTTTATTTAGATATATTAAAGAAGTAAAACAAATAAAGAGAATTCTGATCTTTTTCTTTTTAATCAACTGATAAAGTAATAACTTAATAATATTAAAATATCCCTAGTTCCCAAAAATTAATTATGCAATCAATCTTTGGAACTGATGGAATAAGAGGAAGATTTAATAAAGAACTAACTTATTCTTTAGCTTATAAAATTGGTTATGCCTTAGGTTTGACTTTAAAAAATAAAAATCCAATATTAATTGGAAAAGATACAAGAGTTAGTGGAGATATTCTGCTTCAGGCAATAACGTCAGGTATAAATGCAAGTGGCAAAAAATTTATAAATCTTGGAATCTGCCCTACTCCAGCTGTTCCTTTTTTAATCAGATATGGAAATTTAAGTAGTGGAATAATGATATCTGCTAGTCATAATCCTCCAGAATATAATGGCATAAAAATCTTTGATCATAATGGACAAAAAATTACTACAAATCTTGAAAATAAAATCCAACAACTAATTCAAGAAATAAATACAAATAATTTAATTTGTGCAAAAATGATTTCTTTAAAAGAAAATAAAGAGCTTATGGATATTTATATCCAAAGCCTTATCCAAACAATGGGAGCAGAAAATCTAAGCGGTATGAAAATAACATTAGATACATGTTATGGATCTGCGACAACCTGCGCAAAAAAAATTTTTCAGACTCTTGGCGCCGATGTAAAAGTTATAAATAACTCAAAAAATGGTTTAAAAATTAATATGAATTGTGGTTCTACTCACCTTGAACCATTAAAAAAAGCTATCAACGAGAATGCTTCAGATATGGGGTTTAGCTTCGATGGTGATGCCGATAGAGTAATTGGTGTTGATTCTAAAGGGAATGTATTAGATGGAGATCATATCCTTTTTCTTTGGGGCAGAGAACTTATGGAACAAAAGATTCTCACAAATAATTTACTAATATCAACTCAAATGGCAAATTTAGGTTTTGAAAAGGCTTGGAATAAAATTGGTGGAATTTTATATAGATCTGATGTTGGAGATAAATTCGTTTATGAGGCAATAAAGGAAAAAAAAGCAATTTTAGGAGGTGAGCAATCAGGTCACATACTTTCAAAAATTAATAACTTTTGTGGAGATGGAATATTGACTGCACTCCAAATTTCTAAACTCTGTAAAAAGAAAAATATTACCTTAAATGATTGGCTCAAAAGTAGTTTCGAACCATACCATCAGAAACTAACCAATATTAATTTAAATACTAATTCAAATAAAATAACGCAAAAAGCCAGAAGCTTAATTGGTGAAACTATAGAAAATATTAAGGTTAATTATTCCGACAGTTGTAAGATTTATATAAGACCTAGCGGAACAGAACCCCTAATCCGAGTACTAATAGAGGCAAAAAATGAGAAGCAGGTTCATTCTTTATCGAGAGAAATAACAAACAAACTCAGTTTGGAAATTAATAAAATACTTTATTAATTATGAATCAGGTTTTTATATAAATATTCTCAAAAATTTTAAGTTCATTTGCAAGAACATATTTTTCCCTATTAGTTTGAACTTTATTTGGATTAAAACTTGTGGAATAATTGAAATCCTTTTTGTCTATTTTTTCAAAATTACAATCACTTGATATCGTACAATCCATATATTCGAATAAATTTTTTACATCTGTTTTAATATAAATAAGGGACCCTTTTTTCATTAAATTTGAGAGAATATTAATAAACTCTGGCTGTATTACGCGCCTTTTATGATGCCTTTTTTTAAACCATGGATCAGGAAAATTGAAGGAAATACTTTTGAAATTTTTGATTATAAATTTACTATTGATATCATTTAATATGTTATGAGCATTTCCAAATACAAAATGCAAATTTTTAATTTCTTTGTCTAGCAATTTTAACTTAGCAGAATTGGCCAATCTCTCACGGATTTCAATACCTAGATAATTCCAATTAGTATTATCTAAAGCTAGATCGAATAAAAACTCACCCGAAGCACATCCGATATCAAGATGAAGATTCAATTTAGAATTATCAAACATTTCGTTCAAAGAGGGAATTCTTTCAATTTGATCGAAATTTTTACTTAGAGGATTAACATGCTGTCTCATGTAATTATTAATCTATTGATCTGTGCTTATTCGAATATGTGTAATATTCACAACTATGACAATAGTAATTTAAAAAGTAACAGTTTGATGTTTAATTATTATGTATGTAAAAACAAATGTTTTGAACGTTCTTAATCAACTTTCAGTTTGGCTCTCTTTTCAACTTTCAATAATTTTCTTAATTGGAATTCCTATTGCATTATTATTGTGGTCAATTAAAAAGAAAAACAAAGCTGTTAATAAGCTCCTATCTATATATTGGAAAGTATCCCTTTTATTTTTTATAAGCCTTTTCCTCTTAATAGGTAAGTATGATTATGCTCTGTTAATTACAAATATTTCATTATTATTAATGACAATTTCAGTTTGGTTTTGGAACGATATTAATGATGAATTAAAAGAATATGATTTATCCTATTCTCTAACCACAACTACAAAAGTATGGAGATGGTCAATAACTTTTATATCTCTCAATTTCTTAATTCAAAGTTTTCAGAACTTAGCCTGCTTTTCTTTTATTAATTCGGGTGCATGTGAAATATGGCTTCAGCCTTCTTCAAATTTCTATATTTTTATCAAAAATTTATTTAATTTTTTCTTCGGAGCTAACTTTACTCAGCCGATAGCAAAATTTTTAGGATTATTTTCATTATTAATCTACACTTTGGGCTTGGTTCAATGGTCAATGATAAAATTACCCAAAAATGGAAGAAACTCTTGCTTCTCAGAAAATGCCAGATATTGATTTAATAAATAATCTTGAAAAAATAAGTTCCGAGATACCTAATAGGATACTTAAATTAGAAGGTTACATTCTAAAGGAAAATCACAAAGAACAATTAGAAATACTTATTTTCAAAGGTTTCAGTAGCTCAACAACTCATCCAATTGAAATAGATTTAGAAAAGAAAGTTATAGCATTTACTTATAAAATTACAAACTTTAAACTTTTTAAAGCACCTTTAACAGAAAAAAAAGATAATTTTATAAGAGAAAATAAAAACTCAGCTTTCTTTTTAAATCAAAAAAACTGGATTTAAGTAAATTCAAGATTAATAATATTTGAACATCTTTTGCATAATTTTGTATTTTGGATTCCATTAAAAGTTTCTTTTTGATAATGCCAACATCTATCACATTTTTGACCATAAGCTTTTATTATTTGAATTTTTCCAAGTGCATTGTTTTCGATAATCAGAGAATTCTCCACCAAATCAGATACTACTTGGAAGTTTGACACTATCAGCCAATCCCTAAACGAATCTACATCTTGATTGCCAAATTCTTTTAGCCAACTCAGTGAATCTTTTACAACTTTATCTTCAGGCAAATAATTAACCTCAGTTTCTAAAGCTGCTCCAATTATTTGTTTATTCCTGCATCCTTCTATAGCCTTGTTGATTTCAACTCTCAAATTTCTTAAATTTGCGATGTGCTCATTAAGAATTTGATTTTTCCATGACTGCGAAAATATTGGCCATCCTCTTTGAAATACGGATTTTTCTTTAGTTGAATATGGAATATTTTGCCAAATATCTTCAGCCATATGACAAAGCACTGGAGAAATAAGTACCGCTAAATTTTCAACAATTTTTGACATAACATACTGACATGATCTTCTCCTAAATTGCGATTTAGAACTTACATATAACCTATCCTTTGCAATATCCAAATAAAAATTTGATAGATCTACAACACAAAAACTTTGTAAGATTTGGAAAAATTTTGAAAATTCATAATTTTCATAAGCATTTGATATTTGATCTGTAACCTCAACTAATCTGCCTAACATCCATTGATCTAAGAGAGGCAATTGATCAATTTCAAAACCATCAATTTTAGGATCATAATCATGAATATTACCAAGAAGATATCTTGCAGTATTACGAACTTTTCTGTAAACATCTGAAAGTTGCTTGAGAATATTTGAACCAATTGGAACATCTACTGAATAATCTACAGAGCTTACCCATAGCCTTAAAACATCAGCACCATAAGCAGGTTCAGTTTTTTTATTATTACCTCCATTTATAATTATATTTGGATCAACAATATTGCCTAAAGATTTGCTCATTTTTCTTCCGTTTTCATCAAGAGCAAAGCCGTGAGTTAAAACTTTCTTATATGGAGGTTTATTATTTACTGCAACAGATGTTAACAAAGAAGACTGGAACCATCCTCGGTGTTGATCTGAGCCCTCTAAATAAAGATCAGCTGGATACTTTAATTCACTTCTAAGTTCACATACTGCGGCCCAGCTGGATCCCGAATCGAACCAGACATCCATTGTATCTGTCCCTTTTTTCCATAGATCCGATTCTTTTACATAATTTTCTGGCAATAGATTCTTAACATCCCAATCCCACCATATATCTGCTCCATGTTCACTAAAAAGTTCTTGAATATGATTAATTATCTCGCTGTTAAGGAGAATATCATTGCCATTTTTTTTTATAAAAAACTGGAATTGGGACTCCCCATGACCTTTGTCTGGAAATACACCAATCTCCTCTACCAACAACCATAGAATAAATTCTTTTCTTTCCAGTTGCTGGCATCCATTCAACATCTTCGATAGCCTTTAATGCAGATGATCTAAAGCCATTTACAGATGCAAACCATTGTTCTGTAGCCCTAAAAATAGTTGGTTTTTTGGTTCTCCAATCATACGGATATCTATGTTTATAATTTTCTTTTAAAAGAAGCAAATTATTTCCCTTTAAATATTCAATAATTAAGTCATTTGCATCTTTCAAGACATTTGATCCTTTGAACTGACCAGAATATTCATTTAAATTGCCTTTTTCATCAACAACACATGTTATTGGTAAATCATATTTTTGACCCACATTAAAATCATCTATCCCGTGACCAGGAGCAGTATGAACAATACCAGTACCTGATTCTGTAGTAATATAATCTCCTCCAATTACAATTCTGCAAATTTTATTTTTAGTAGGATGTTGATATTCAATATTTTCTAATTTAGAGCCTTTAACCTCTAAAAGCACCTTGAGATTTTTATTAAATTTCTTACTTATTTCAGAAGATAAATCTTTTGCAAAAAGGTAAATTCTTTTCTCTTCATCTATAGCAAAAACGTACTTTATTTTTGGATTTACTGCAACTGCTTCATTTGCAGGTATGGTCCAAGGAGTAGTTGTCCAAATAGTTATGAAAGAATTATTTTGAAAAAAATCTTTTTTGATATTAAGATTAGCTTGAATGCAATTTAATAGCAATTCCTCAGGTACTTTAGTGATCTTGAAAGAAACATAAATACTTTTTGAATAATGTTCATCAGGATATTCCAATTCTGCTTCTGCAAGTGCCGTTCTCGAACTTGGACTCCAATGAACAGGTTTAAGACCTCGATATATATAGCCATTTAAAAACATTTTTCCAAATACTCCAATCTGAGCAGATTCATAACTTTTCTTAAGAGTTAAGTAAGGGTTATCCCAATCTCCCCATATGCCCCACCTTTTGAAACCCTCCATTTGATTATTAATTTGGATATAGGCATAATCTTTTGCTTTTTCTCTTAGATTTAGAGTGTCAAGATTCTTTCTTTCATCAGATTTTAAATTCTGAAGAACTTTTAATTCAATAGGTAATCCATGGCAGTCCCAACCAGGAACATAATGTACCCTAAATCCTCTTAAGGTTTTGTACTTATTTATTATGTCTTTTAAAACTTTATTAAGGGCATGCCCCATATGAAGCGCTCCATTTGCATAAGGAGGGCCATCATGTAATGTAAATATTTCGCCTGAATTGCTTGCACCTAATTGGAAATCAATATTATTTTTAGCCCAAAAATTCTGAATTTCAGGTTCCCTTATAACTGAGTTAGCGCGCATTGAGAATTCAGTTTTAAGTAAATTTAAGGTTTCTTTATAAGAAAAATCTGATTTTTGTTCTTTGCTATTTTGAGATTTCATACTACGACATGAGAAATATTGGTGATCAAAAGAATTATTTAAATAAATCTAATTCATTATATTATTTCTTAATTGACCTGTAATTTTTTTAGGATGTTTCAAATAACAAATTTATTTGATTTCAGACTTTTATATTATCATTTTTTTCATTTCTTACCCACTTTTTTGGGGTTGTTTTTTTATTACGGCTACCAAAATTAAAAAAAGTTGAAGGTTTCGTGAAATTGCGAAATCCCATATTAATAGCTTCTAATATTTTCGAAAGGTTATTTTTAAATTCCAAAAAGGTAGTTAATTTTTTCTTTTCATTATCTGTCAATTGGCGCCATCTGGATAAAAAAATCTCTACTAGATAAAAAATAACTAGTACTGTCAAGAAGAGGAAAATTATAAAAAATGATTCATCTATTGTTTTATTTTTAATTATTAATATCAAACCTATTAGTAAATTTAAAAAAGCTTTTATTAAGTCTTTTGGTTTGCCGAGCTCAAGATAAATTATCGGTACAGATAAGAAAATGGTCCCAATTAAGATATAGAAAATTCCTAGATAAAATATCAAACTATTCATTAAATTAACTACTTAATTAAATTATAAGAAGTTGATATAAATAAACAAACTTTCTATCATAATTTCTTTAAGTGCGGTCGGGGAGACTTGAACTCCCACACCCGAAGATACGAGTACCTAAAACTCGCGCGTCTACCAATTCCGCCACGACCGCTTAAATAAAATAATAATTGAAAGAGGTTTATTTTAAAAATCTTTTTTCTTAAGATGATTAATTTGACACATAAAAATTAAATTAAATATCTCTTTAAAGAAATTTTTTTGATGAGAACATACAATCATACAAAAATATCAGTTATATTATTTGCAGAATAAAAGAAACGATTTCAAACTTAACCAATAAAAAAACAACAAAAATTACTAATTCTTCAAAAACATTTAATTGGCAAAAAGAGATTAAAAACTACGTAGATCCGCCAAGTTTTTGGAATCCCACATTAGGTCTTTTTTTTGGTGGTTATTTTCTAGCTTTCCTTAGTATTTGGCAATGGTACAGGGGGGTTTGGCCTCTACCTTTATTAGTGGCAACAGCCTTCTTAGCTTTACATATTGAGGGTACTGTGATTCATGATGCATGTCATAAAGCTGCTCACCCTATTCCATGGATAAATCAAGCAATGGGTCACGGCTCAGCAATTCTTTTAGGATTCAGTTTTCCAGTTTTCACAAGAGTACATCTACAACATCATATTCATGTAAATCACCCAAAAAATGATCCAGATCATATTGTCAGTACTTTTGGCCCTATTTGGTTAATTGCTCCAAGATTTTTTTATCATGAAGTATTTTTCTTTCAAAGAAAACTTTGGCGCAAATACGAATTACTACAATGGGGAATTGAAAGATCGATTTTTATAACAATAATCTTGGCAGGTATAAAATTTGACTTTATGAATTTAATATATAATTTATGGTTTGGTCCAGCCTTAATGGTGGGGGTCACTTTAGGAATATTTTTTGATTATCTGCCGCATAGACCTTTTCGATCAAGAAACAAATGGATAAATTCTCGAGTTTATCCAAGTAGATTTATGAATTTATTAATAATGGGTCAAAATTACCATCTAATACATCATCTTTGGCCTTCAATCCCTTGGTTTGAATACAAAGTCGCCTATGAAAAAACTAAGCCGTTATTGGATTTGAAAGGCTCTCCTCAAAGGGTTGGTATTTTTGAAAGTAAAAAAGACATTTTTAACTTTATTTATGATTTATTTATAGGTATCAGAAGTCATAGCAAAAAAGGAGGGAAAATAAGAAAAATTATTAATTTATATCCAAGTTATAAAATAAAAAAATTATTACTAAGGATAGTAAATAAAACTTTTATAGGAAGCAACTAAATCATTCTTTTATGATTTTTGGTACTTTAAAGTATTTTTCTTCTTTAGATGGACTCAAATCTAGAATTTCTTCAGCGCAATCGTAATTTTTCTTTTCATCTTTTCTAAATACATTAATAACCTCTATCGCTCTTGTTGTACAAGGCACATCATTCGTATCAATTTTTTCAAGTTGTTTAACATATTCTAATATTTTTTCTAATTGTTCTGAGTGATTATTAATTTCATCCTCGTTAAGTTCCAATCTAGCTAAATGAGCAACTTTTTTTACTTCATCTTTAGTTATTTTTTTCATGCTTTTAATGTTTTCTTTTTTTAAATGATAGTCTAGTTAGATTATTTTATTAATATATCCCTTGAATTTCAAACAATTAAAAAAAATAATCAAATCTTTTTGAAAATCTATATTAATTAATAGTCTCAATTATTTTTCTCAGCTTAATATGTTATTAGATAAGTATTGAAAAATAGAAGAAGAATTATTTCCAAAAAATTTTTTTTATCGGCATTCTAAACTTGTTGCCCCTGATTTAATAGGCTGTTACCTCATAAAAAAAAATAATGAGATAGATCAACTTAAGGGGGTTATTGTTGAAACTGAAGCTTATTCACAGGAGGAAGAGGCCTGTCATGGCTACCGTAAAATTAGTGAATCAAATAAATCATTATTTGGCAAACCTGGGACATTTTATATTTATAAATCTTATGGAATTCATCATTGTTTAAACATAGTTACTGATAAAGAAAATTTTGCGAGTGGTGTATTAATAAGATCAGTTTTTATCTCTAAAGAAAATGAAAGATTAGCTTCTGGACCTGGCCTAGTTACAAAGACATTCAGTGTAGACATTTCATTTAACTCACTTGAAGTTCTTAACAACAAATCTTTATGGATTTCTCCAAGAGACTGCGCTATAGAAGAAAAAGACCTTGTTCAAACCACGAGAATTGGCATATCAAAGGCAAAAAATATAAAATGGCGTTGGTATCTCAAAAATAGTAGGAGTGTAAGTAAAAGATTAAAAGGTGACAGAACACCTAAATTTCACTAATCATTTATCTTTTTAAGCGTAATGCAAATTTGGCCTCATAAACATATCCACACACTAGCTAATTTTTCAATTAAAGATTATGAGTCAGTATTTGAATTAGCTAATAGATTTGATGCACTAAATAATGCAGGAACGAAAAAGATACCGGCCTTACAAGGTACTTTGATAACGTCTTTATTTTTTGAAGCTAGTACAAGAACAAAAAATAGTTTTGAGCTTGCAGCAAAAAGGCTTTCTGCTGATGTCCAAACGTTTGCACCCTCCTCTAGTTCATTAACAAAAGGTGAAACAATAATTGATACAGCCATAACTTATTCTGCTATGGGGGCAGATACATTAGTTATCAGACATTCATCAAGTTACATAACCTTTGAAATCGCTAAAAAACTTGATGCAATAAATTCCAAGACTTCGGTTCTTAATGCGGGAGATGGCTTACATAGTCACCCTAGCCAAGGATTGCTTGACATATATACACTAATAAAATTCTTTTCCAAAAAAACACTGAATCCAGAAATTTTAAATTCCAAAAAAATTTTAATCATTGGAGACGTTAATCATTCAAGGGTTGCCAGATCAAATCTTTGGGCTTTGAGCGCATTTGGGGCAAACATAATCTTATGTGGTCCTAAGACATTAATACCCGATGAATTTATCAATTTTTTAAAAACCCCCGCGCCAAATCAAATAGAAGATCCTGTTAAATCAAGAGGGTCCATAACAATTTCAAGATCATTGAAAGAATCAATAAAAATTGCAGATGCGATTATTGTTTTGAGACTCCAGAAAGAGAGAATGATGGAGAATTTACTAAGTAGCATAGATTCATATAGTTTGGATTATGGCTTAACCCCAGAGAAATTATCTTTGAATAATAAAGAAATTCCAATTCTCCATCCTGGTCCCATTAACAGAGATATTGAAATAAGTAGTGAAGTAGTAGATCTATATCCTAATTGCTTAATCAATAATCAAGTTGCAAATGGTATCCCTATAAGAATGGCCTTACTTTATCTATTGCAGAAATATAACAAATAAATTTATAGCAACTTAAGACTTTCAGTGAAGAAACCATAAAATAATCCTAATCTTAAAGAATCTAATAAAAGCACTAAAAACTTCTTTTTCCTCTCAAATTTAAGATTTCTTCTTAGAAATATTAAAATCTCGATAAAAAATATTGATAAGAAAGCAGCTACCGGATCCATGATTTCCAAAACGGCACTTACCATACCAAGAGAACTCCCAAAAAAGTAACCAATTAAAAGTGTAATCAATGATATTGAATATCTTCTCCATGGATTATTAGCCCAAATACTTAATGTCTGAATATTTTCCACAATTTTTAGCTGAAATTTTGTCTTTTGAGGTTTAAGAACCATTTTTACTTAAACTAAACCGCTTCAGAGTTTGATTGAATTTTAGTATTTCCATCTATTAATTCAAGTAATGCCTCAAACTGAGCCATTATTCCCCTTAATTCGCTTGGCTCAGGAAAAAGATCATCTTCTTTTATTCCTAAATGCATTTCTCTGAGCTCTTGTCTTAAATAGCGAATGTGACTAATTACTTGCTCTCTTTTGGTTTGAGACATAATTTAAATTTTGAAACTATTTTAAGAAAGAATATTTTTGAAGAGCAGAGTTTGCAAATTTATAACTGAGAATGAAGATAAATGTCCAGCTAACAATTTGAAAAAATTATAAATTTAGAATTTTCATATTCTTGCAAATATGTACTTAATACTTACATCAATTTTAAAAAATTACTTGAGGCTTTATTATTAGAATGTATTGGCTTAAATCAATATGAAATTCATTTCTGAAAATAAAATAAGTGAGGAACTAGTAAATTCTCTAGATGAAGAAATGACTCTTGAACTTGCTAAAAGCCTAGAAGAAGACAACTATAATAATCCATTTGACGGTTTAAAAGACTTACCCTTACTAAGGGCTCTTGCAATCAATAGACCTGAACTAACAACTAATTATGTCCATCTCCTCAATAAGGAACCTTTCGATGAAAGCTAAAAGTACGGGGTCCAAAATTAAGGTTCTCTTATTAATCACGGGGAGTATTGCAGCTGTAAGAATTCCATTATTAGTGAGCCAACTAGCGAAAGAAAATTATGATATAAAATGCGTTTTGTCTAAAAATGCAGAAAATTTAATAAAGCCTCTTTCTCTTTCTATCTTAAGTAGAAACCCTTGTGTTTTAGAAAATGATCAATGGTCAAACAGACAAGCAACACCTCTTCACATAGAACTAAGCAATTGGGCTGATATTTTAATTATTGCCCCTTTAACAGCGACTACTTTAGCAAAATGGGTAACTGGAAATGCAGAGGGATTGATTGCAAGCATTTTGTTAGCAAATACAAAGCCAATTATTGTTGCACCAGCAATGAATACACAAATGTGGCTAAATAAAGCTGTCCAAAATAATTATGAAAATTTACAGAATTACGAAAATGTTTTGTCCTTGCAACCAAGTGAGGGTCTCCTAGCATGTGATGCTATTGGCATCGGTAAGATACCTCCAAATGATCTAATTGAATTAGCTCTTGAATTTATAATTTCACACAAACAAAATGCATATTGCAAAGATTTAATTAATAAAAAAATTTTAATAACTGGAGGTTGCACCTCAGAGAAAATTGACGCCGCAAGACACATTACTAACAAAAGTTCAGGAGCTATGGGCTTACTTCTTTCTCAAGTAGCAAGGTTCAGAGGAGCACAAGTAAAATATGTCCATGGGCCTCTGAAAATCGATAAGAACCTTACTGACGGAATAAAAAGATATGAAATTGAAACTAGTATTGATTTAATTAGGGCCGTGAATAATGAGATATCAAATTGTGATTATTTTTTCATGAATGCAGCTGTATCTGATTTCAAGATAACCTCTGATACTTCAGTTAAAATTCCTAAAAATAAAATTAATGATCATTTGAATAAAAACTTTGAACTAGTCCCAGATATTTTAAAAACAATTAGTGAATCAAAAAAAGATAGTCAAATTTTTGTAGGCTTTTGCGCCTTTACAGGATCTATTGAAGAAGCAAGGATAACAATTAAAGAAAAGATTCTCCAAAAGGGTTGTGATTATCTATTCGCGAATCCAATTGATCTTGAAGGGCAAGGCTTTGGCTTTTTAGCACAAAATGAAGGTTGGTTGTTCGATACAAACAATATGGAATATTACATTGACAAAACATCAAAAATTGATTTAGCAAATAAATTAATAACGCAAATTACTTCATTAAAAAAATAAAAAAAGTTGTTTAATTTGTATTTTTTTGTAATCTTAATCATTAAAAATAATGTGATAGCTTAAAATAATTCCAGTTTTTTAAAAATCAAAAAGCTACGGGTTGTTTCGAGGATTTAAAAGTCCTATCATTTATGGTCCTTTCCCTTGTAATATCCGTACTGAACTATTTAGATGACCTTTAGTCAATCGTCACAGAACTTTACTGCAACTTTAATTATGAGAATTCGTTCTTTCTTAGCTTTTGTTATTTCAATTTGTATAACTTTTGCTTTCGTACCTGTTAAAACATTTGCTTTTTCTGAAAGAGGAAATGCACAATTTACAGATGTTGTTAACACTGGTAAAGCTAATGATTGTCCTACATTAGATTCATCTCTGGTCGGAACAATATCCCTAGGAAATGGAGATAGTCTTAAAGGAATATGCATGCATCCAACAGAAGTTTATGTAAAAGTGCCAGGGACGAAAAGAAAAGCCGCAGAATTTGTTTCTACAAAAATTATTAGTCCAAGAAATAACACCACAGTTACAGAAGTTTATGGAGATATAGACAAAGGAACTTTCACAGAAAAAGGTGGTATCGATTTTCAGCTTATTACTGTATTGACTCCTGGTGGATTAGAGGTGCCATTTGCATTCTCAGCAAAAGATCTTACAGCTGATTTACCTTCATCTATTGAACCAGGTACTGAGTTTAGTGGTTCAACATTTACACCTAACTATAGAACTGGCGATTTTCTAGACCCTAAAGCAAGAGCTAAAAATACTGGTGTTGAATATGCTCAAGGTTTAGTTGCATTAGGAGGAGATGATGAAGAACTTGCCAAAGAAAATATTAAAGTTGATGTAAATGGTACTGGCGTTATTACTCTTTCAATCAATAATGTAGATTCTGACACAGACGAATTTGCAGGTACTTTTGAAGCTATCCAACCTTCAGATACAGACATGGGATCAAAAGATCCACTTGATGTAAAAATAATAGGAGAGCTTTATGGAAGAAAGGCATAAATCCTAATTAAGAAACAAAAGGGGGTTCAACCCCTCTTTTTTTTTTCAAAATTTTTCTTCATCAATTCAAACATGGAATTACAACAAAAAACAAAAAAAGACTCTAGGGGACTAATACCTCCTTATGGAGGGGAACTTAAAAATTTAATTATCAAAGATAATAACCTTAAAAATGATCTCATATCTAAAGCTAGTTATGAGTTTGAATGTAGCGAAAGAAACGCATGTGATGTAGAACTTTTGATGGTTGGCGCTTTTTCTCCGTTAGAAGGTTTTATGGATGAAAAAAACTACAAATCGGTTATCAAAAATAATAGAGATACCAGCGGTTTACTTTTTGGCTTACCGATTGTATTTGATTCAAATAATGAAGAAGTTAAAGCTGGTGAAACAATCTTGCTTACCTATAAAAACCAAAAGATAGCAGTTTTAGAAGTAAGTTCTACATGGGAGCCTGATAAATCCTTAGAAGCCGAACTTTGTTATGGCACTAATTCTTTAGATCATCCTGCTGTTAAGATGATTTTTAATGAGAGGGGAAGATATTATATAGGGGGGAGAGTTTATGGTTTCGAACTGCCAATTAGAGAGTTTCCCTGCAAAACCCCAGCAGAGGTAAGAGCTAAGCTGCCATCAAATTATGATGTAGTCGCATTTCAATGCAGAAATCCAATTCATAGAGCACATTATGAATTATTTACTAATGCCTTACTCTCAAATAATGTTTCCACTAATTCAGTTGTTTTAGTACATCCAACTTGTGGCCCAACACAACAAGATGATATCCCTGGAAAAGTTAGATATTTGACATATAAAGAATTGGAAGAAGAAATATCTGATGAAAGAATAAAATGGGCTTTTTTACCTTATTCAATGCACATGGCAGGGCCAAGAGAAGCTCTTCAACATATGATAATCAGGAGAAATTATGGCTGCACCCATTTTATTATCGGCAGGGATATGGCTGGTTGTAAGTCATCATCAACTGGTAAAGATTTTTATGGCCCATATGACGCCCAAAATTTTGCGAATAAATGCGCAGAAGAATTGATGATGCAGACTGTTCCTTCAAAAAATTTAGTTTATACGAGGGAAAAAGGATATATTACAGCTGAAGAGGCTAAGGAATTCAATTATCAAATTATGAAACTTAGTGGTACTGAATTTAGAAAAAAATTGAGGAATGGCGAACCAATCCCCGAATGGTTTGCATTCAAAAGTGTAGTAGATGTTCTAAGACGCTCTTAATAATGTTTTATTATTAGTATTATATATTTATTAAAGAATATTTAACGTGAACAAACGCTGGAGAAACGTAGGACTTTATGTTCTAGCCGTTATAACTGTAATTTTCATTGGTACTTCTGTATTTGATAAACCTAATACAGAAAATGCTACAAGGACATTAAGGTATAGTGATTTTATCGAGGCAGTCCAAGATAAGCAAATCAGTAGAGTTCTTATATCTCCAGACAATGCGACTGCTCAAGTTGTTGAAAATGATGGAAGCAGAGCAGAGGTCAATTTAGCGCCTGACAAAGATTTATTAAAAATACTTACTGAGAATAATGTAGATATAGCTGTAACTCCAACAAAATTAGCCAATCCATGGCAACAAGCTATAAGTAGCTTGATTTTTCCAGTACTTTTAATTGGAGGATTATTTTTTCTTTTCAGAAGATCCCAAAGCGGGAATGCTGGAGGTGGTAACCCTGCCATGAGTTTTGGTAAAAGTAAAGCCAGACTACAGATGGAGCCTTCTACACAAGTTACTTTCTCAGATGTTGCCGGAGTAGAAGGTGCAAAATTAGAATTAACTGAAGTAGTTGATTTTCTAAAGAGTCCTGATAGATTTACGGCTGTAGGTGCAAAGATTCCAAAAGGTGTCCTCCTTGTTGGCCCTCCAGGTACAGGAAAAACTTTGCTAGCAAAAGCAGTTGCTGGCGAAGCAGGAGTACCTTTTTTCTCAATATCCGGTTCAGAATTTGTTGAGATGTTTGTAGGTGTTGGAGCTAGTAGAGTTAGAGATCTTTTTGAGCAAGCCAAAAAGAATGCTCCTTGCATAGTATTCATTGATGAAATAGATGCAGTTGGGAGACAAAGAGGTGCTGGTATGGGTGGAGGTAATGATGAAAGAGAACAAACATTAAACCAACTCCTTACCGAAATGGATGGATTTGAAGGTAATTCCGGAATAATAATAGTAGCAGCCACCAACAGACCTGATGTCTTAGATTCAGCTTTAATGCGTCCAGGAAGATTTGACAGACAGGTAACAGTAGACAGACCTGATTACGCTGGAAGATTACAAATACTAAATGTTCACGCTAAAGATAAAACACTTTCCAAAGATGTTGATTTAGATAAAGTTGCAAGAAGAACACCAGGCTTTACTGGTGCTGATCTAGCGAATTTACTCAATGAAGCAGCAATACTAGCAGCCAGAAAAGATCTTGATAAAGTAAGCAATGATGAAGTTGGTGATGCTATCGAGAGAGTTATGGCTGGTCCAGAAAAGAAAGATAGAGTTATAAGTGATAAGAAAAAAGAATTAGTTGCTTATCACGAAGCTGGTCATGCGATTGTAGGAGCATTGATGCCTGATTATGATCCTGTAGCGAAAGTTTCAATTATTCCTAGAGGTCAAGCTGGAGGTCTTACATTCTTTACTCCAAGTGAAGAGAGATTGGAATCAGGTCTTTACTCTCGTTCTTACCTTCAAAATCAAATGGCTGTAGCCTTAGGTGGAAGAGTAGCTGAAGAAATAGTCTATGGAGAAGAAGAAGTTACAACTGGAGCCTCAAATGATTTACAACAAGTTGCTAATGTGGCAAGACAAATGATCACTAAATTTGGAATGAGTGACAAAATAGGTCCTGTTGCTTTAGGGCAATCTCAAGGTGGAATGTTTCTAGGAAGAGACATGAGCTCTACAAGAGACTTCTCAGAAGACACTGCAGCAACTATTGATGTAGAGGTTTCTGAGCTTGTTGATATTGCCTACAAAAGAGCTACAAAAGTTTTAAAAGATAATAGACATGTACTTGACGAAATGGCGCAAATGCTCATCGAAAGAGAAACAATAGATACTGAAGATATTCAAGATCTGCTCAATCGGTCAGAAGTTAAAGTGGCAAACTATATTTAGTTTAAAATTTTAATTTTAATGAATAGCAAGGGAGATTCTTTTTCGTATTTGCTGCAAAAAGAATCTTTTTTTTTACTGATAAAACCTGAAGATAATATTTACTCAAATACTTCTATAAGGAATTCATTTTTTGAAGAATTAGAAAGCTTAGTAAAATTAGGATTAAAGAATATTGAAATAAGTTGGTCTAACAACAAAAATTGGTTAGATTTTGTATCCGATATCAAAATTAAATATCCAAGAATTAATTTAGGCTCTGCCTCATTAGTTAATAAGAAATCAATAGAAGATTCTTTAAAAATTGGGCTAAATTTTTCAATGATGAAATTTTGGGATAAAGATCTTTTCAATTATGCAAAGTCAAATAATTATTTATTAATTCCAGGTATTAAAAATTTAAAAGATCTAGAGGAAGCTATAAATTTAAATTGCAATATTATTAAAATTTATCCAATAAAAAGTAAAGATAGTTCAATAAATATACTCAACTATAAAAATATTGATTTCATTGCTGCTGGAGGACTTTCAATAAATGATGTAAAAACTTATAAATCTTTAGGATACAAAGCAATTGTAATTGGAGATAAAGCTATCAAAAATAAAAAATTTGATCCAAAAATATTTGAATGGCTCAAAAATTATTAAATTAATAATAAATATAATTTATTTGAATACTAATTATTCATTAAGCCACATTGAGCATGATTCAAAAGCAAATGATCAGCAAGTACTAAAGCGACCATAGCATCAACCATAGGAACTGCTCTTGGCAGAACGCAAGGGTCATGTCTCCCTTTAGCTTTCATCAGTATTTCTTTCCCTTCAGCATTTACTGTTTTCTGTTCTTTCCCAATTGTTGCTGTAGGTTTAAAAGCTATCTTCATCTCAATATTTTCGCCATTACTTATTCCGCCCTGAATACCTCCTGAATTGTTAGATGTTGTTCTTAACTTACTAATATCATCAGACCGCATGAATGCATCATTATGTTCGCTTCCTTTTAAATAAGTTCCGGAGAAACCTGAACCTATTTCAAAACCTTTCGTAGCAGGCAATGACATCAAAGCCTTGGCTAAATCAGCTTCTAATTTATCAAAAACAGGCATACCCAAACCAGAAGGAACATTTCTCACCAAACATTCAATAACACCTCCACAAGAGTCTCCTTGGAGTTTTAATTCCTTAATTCTTTCTATCATTTCTGCTGATACTTTCTCATCAGGACATCTAACAATATTTGAATCTATTTTATTAAGTGAAATCTTTTCTTTATTTATATCAGAATCAATATCATGTATACGCTTTACCCAAGATAGTATTTCTGTATTAAACAAGTTTTTTAAAAGTTGTTTTGCTATGGCACCAGCTGCTACTCTACCGATTGTTTCTCTTGCAGAAGCTCTTCCACCACCAGAACTAGCCTGAATCCCATATTTCAGATGATATGTACCATCTGCATGGGATGGTCTAAATACTTGCTCCAAATTATTATAATCACCTGGTCTTTGATCCTTATTTCTTACCATCATCGCTATTGGAGTTCCAAGTGTTAACCCTTCCTTTATCCCACTTAATATTTCAATTTTATCTTCTTCATTTCGAGGTGTTGTAATGTCACTTTGTCCAGGTCTACGCCTATCTAATTCATTTTGTATAAGCATTTCATCTATTTTTAACTTCGGGGGACAACCATCAAGGATAACTCCTACTGCGCCACCATGTGATTCTCCAAAAGTACTTACACGAAAAACTTTCCCAAAACTACTACTCATAGAAATATCAAATGTTTTATCTATATATAAACATTATATGAAATTAATTGAAAATTAAACAAAAAAAAGCCCCCAATAAGGGGGCTTAGAAATTTAAGAACTTTAAGCTTAACCGATAGCTGGAGCTGAAAGAGCTACTGTTGTAGACTCAGCTGCTGCTAGATCAAGTGGGAAGTTGTGAGCGTTACGCTCATGCATTACTTCCATACCTAGGTTTGCTCTGTTAAGAACATCACCCCATGTAGGAACAATCTTACCGTTTGCATCAACAACTGATTGGTTGAAGTTGAAACCGTTAAGGTTGAATGCCATTGTGCAGATACCCATTGAAGTTAACCATACACAAACAACTGGGAATACAGCTAGGAAGAAGTGAAGACTTCTGCTGTTGTTGAAACTTGCATATTGGAAGATCAAACGACCGAAGTAGCCATGAGCTGCAACGATGTTATATGTCTCTTCTTCTTGTCCGAACTTGTAACCATAGTTTTGTGACTCAAGACCTGTAGTCTCTCTGATCAAAGATGAAGTAACAAGTGAACCGTGCATAGCTGAGAATAAAGATCCTCCGAACATACCAGCAACACCAGCCATATGGAATGGGTGCATAAGAATGTTGTGCTCTGCCTGGAAAACGAACATGAAGTTAAATGTTCCAGAGATACCTAAAGGCATTCCGTCAGAGAATGAACCTTGACCGAATGGGTATACAAGGAATACTGCGAAAGCTGCTGAAACTGGTGCAGAATATGCAACACAGATCCATGGACGCATACCTAGACGGTATGAAAGCTCCCACTGTCTTCCCATGTAAGCTGAGATACCGATTAGGAAGTGGAAAATTACAAGCTGGTAAGGACCACCGTTGTATAACCACTCATCTACAGTAGCCGCTTCCCAAATTGGGTAGAAGTGTAGACCAATAGCGTTAGATGAAGGAACAACTGCACCTGAGATGATGTTGTTTCCATATAGGAATGAACCAGCAACTGGCTCTCTAATTCCGTCAATGTCTACTGGTGGTGCTGCGATGAATGCAACGATGAAGCAAGCCGCTGCTGTAAGAAGGCATGGAATCATTAAGACGCCGAACCAACCAACATAAATTCTGTTGTTAGTTGATGTTACCCACTCACAAAACTGTGGCCAACCTTTTAACAGCGAAGAACGCTGCTGCTGAATAGTTGTCATGAGTTCGTAAAGTATGTCTCTAAATTGAGACGTGTAAATAAAAACGGAAATTAATCCGCTGCAAAGATTTTAGACCAAAATCGCTAAAAATGTGTAAATTATTTTTCCCTAAGTAAACTTATTTTTTGCAATTTAGGATAAAAGAACCTCCATGTCTTAATATTTTCTTTGTTATTGGTGATTTAACTTGGTAATAATCGAATGGCTTCTTAACGGAAAAAGATCGAAAGAGGTAGTTTCCTTAAAAGAGGCTAGGTATAGAAGACTGCAATTAGAGGGTTTTGGAGCTGTTATTTATTGGAGCGAAAGGATTTAGGTTTAATAAAGTTAAAGTTAATAAAAAAAAACATAAAGCATTAAATATTAAATAAACTTATCTATAAAATAAAAAATCCTTATCAGCTTTCAGCAATTTATTGTTCTTGTTTCTTAATTTAAAGGCTTTCAAACTCTTGAACCCATTGATTTTCAGAACAAATCACTTCTTTCTTTGTATAGCTCATGGCAATTTTTTTTTCTTTGTAAGCAACTTCGCCTATAAAAACAGGCCACATCAATTGATCTCCATGATATTTATGAATAATCCCTTGGCTATCAAGAAATAATGGATCTCCCTTTCCAATCTTTTTCCAATCTTGGTTTATTCTCTCAGGATGAATTAAGCCATCAATATCTCCTTTTTCATCTCTTGGATAATCTACACTCCCTTGATGAACGTGAACAACCAATTCCTTTGGGAGTTCTATAAGGTTGTTTTTTAATTTATATATCTCCTCCCTTAAAGAGCTGATTATTATCAAGAATCTATCTATTATTTTTGGATTATAAAAATTTTGCGCGACAGCTCCTATTTCAATAACTAGACCACATGGCCAAGCTTCTACAAGAAAGCCTGTTTGAACTTTATCTTTTTCATGCAAATAAATTGGCAATCCAAACTTGTTCTGCAGTAATGCAGCTAGACAAAAGTCTTTGAATCTCCTCCCATACATAACGATACTCGTTCCCATATTTGCAGTAGTAGTATGCAAATCAATGGCAATTTGGCAGGGGTTAGATCCGTTAATTCCAAATTGATTGACTAAAAAATTGGCTCTATTAATTTCATAAAAACTATTCGTGTCTTTATCATGATTCTTACCTTCTTTAAAGGATCTATTTAAATCTGCATCTATATATCTACAGCCTTTTTTATAGGCAATAGGATTGCCTAAAATGTACTCATATTCAATACCATTTTTGAACTTATTCTCCTCTCTATTAAATTGCTTAACAGCCCAAATAGGATTAATCTCATTACCATGAGTCCCTGAAACAATAAGTATTCTTTGAACAGTCATTTTTTCTTTAAAATAAAATTTTATGCAAAATAAATACCTAATAAAGGCCTCAAAAAAATTCTGGTTTTGGTTTTGGACCCAACTAATGAATGGTTTCGCACCATCAGATATACAAGGTAATTATAAAAGACCTACTGGAATAACAATTGATAGTAAATACGATTTAAATAATGAAAATGGACAAATTTACTTATTGGTAGGGAATTCGTGTCCATGGTGCCAAAGAACTTTGCTCGTTCACGAAATAAAACATTTATCTAAAAAAGTTAAAGTTATTTTTTTAAAAGCAGATGTTGAACATGGCGAATGGGTTTTCAATACAAAAATCAAAGGATGCATAAGGCTTTCTGAACTTTACAAAAAAGCTAATAAAAAAAGATTTTTTAGAGCGACATTACCTCTCCTAATTAATTGTGTAGAAGATGAGGTGAATTTTTTGTCCAACGAAAGTTCACAAATAATAAAAATACTTAATTCAATAAAAGGCGAATCGAAATGTCAGTCACTAAATATTAAAGAATGTGATCAAAAGCTTTTAGATTTAATTCATTACAAAATTAATGATGGCGTATATAGATGTGGATTCGCCAGAAACCAGTCCGCATATGAAAAAGCAAGTAAAAATCTATTTGCAGCTTTAAATGAAATTGAAAATTCACTACATAAAAATAAAGGTGACTGGATATTTGGAGAAGAGTTAACTTACGCAGATATTTATCTTTTCCCAACACTTATAAGGTGGGAACTTATATACAGCAAACTTTTTAAATGTACTGAAAAAGAACTATCAAATTTCAAAGAGCTTATTGAATGGAGATTAAAATTTTTTAAAATATCTAATGTTTACAAGACATGTTACGACAATGAATGGAAAAAAGATTATTACAAAGCTTTATTCCCTTTAAACCCAAATCAACTAATCCCAGTTTTACCATCGCTGAAGGAAATTATTAGATTAGAGTCTTAAAAATATATGAATTAATTTTGATAAAAAAATTGATGTTGTAATGAACACTTATTTAGTTCATAGATAATGCAATTTGTTTAAAAATTAACTATGTTGTGTATGTCTACTAAAGTACGAAAAAGCTTAAAATGAAATCCATTGACGAACACATCCAAAAAGATCAATCGGAAATCGAATCTGCTAAAGCAGAGGGCAATCTTCCAAAGGTCAGACATTTAACTGAAGAACTAAAAGAGCTCGAAGAATATAAAGATCATCATCCAGAGGATAAACATGATCCAAATGCTTTGGAATTATTCTGTGATGCCAACCCAGATGAACCGGAATGTCTTGTTTATGACGATTAAGTTTAAAAAAAAATAAAGCACAAAAAAAGGGCTCCAAAAGCCCTTTTTATTTTTAAATTTTTAATTAGTAATCTCTATTAAAATCGGATGGGCTACCTGTTAGAGAACATACCACCGACTCTTCATTTTTCATTTCCTTAACTTCAACAATTGGTCTTCCCATTCTCTTCAGAACCTCAATATCTTGGATGGTTTGACATCTAGCTATTATGTTCCCTTGTTTATCAAAACAATTGTAGAAATTCATATTTTGTTTAAAGAATTATCTTATTTATGGCTAATTTTCATTATTAAATCAAGTATATTTATTTATAAAAAAACTTTGATTTAAGTTAGACCCTTTTCCAGACTTCAGAAAGCAGTGAGGATAAACCTTTTTTTAAAGATGAAGAAATTACTAAAACTTTCTTTTTAGAATAATCTTCCAACTTTTTTGTGATTTTTTTCAAATAATTATCATCTACAAGCTCCATTTTATTTAACACTATTATCCTTTCTTTATTTAAGAGACCTTTCCCATATTTTTTTAATTCGTGTTCAATTATCTCAAAATCATGTATGGGATTTTCTGAAATTGAATCAATTAAGTGTATAAGTATCTTAGTTCTTTGGATATGCCTTAAAAAATCATGCCCTAAACCTACTCCATCAGCTGCCCCTGATATTAATCCAGGTATATCAGCAAAAAGACAACCATTCCCATCTACTTTTCTTACTACACCTAAGTTGGGTATTAAAGTAGTGAAAGGATAGTTTGCAATTTTTGGATTAGCTGATGATAGAACGGAAATTAAAGTACTTTTCCCTGCATTTGGAAGGCCAATAATACCTACCTCTGCGAGGAGTTTCAGTTCTAATTGAATCTCCCATATTTCACCATCTTTTCCTTCAGTAAATGATTCTGGAGCCCTATTTTGATTACTTAAATAGTAAGCATTTCCATGTCCACCTCTTCCTCCAATAGCAATTGTTAGGCTCTGTTGATCTTTAATTAAGTCTCCTAAAATAATGCCAGTATTAGTATCCTTGATTTCTGTGCCACAAGGAACTTTAAGAATTGTATCCTGACCTGAAGCACCGGATCTCTTATTTGGACCACCTTTGCATCCATCTTCAGCAATTATTTCTCTTTTAAATTTAAAATCTAATAATGTTTGAAGATTATTATCTGCGACCAATATTATTGAACCCCCTCTGCCACCATTTCCCCCCGAAGGTCCTCCCGCAGGAACAAATTTTTCTCTTCTAAATGAAACTATTCCATTTCCTCCTTTTCCAGCTTTAAGAATAATGTTTGCTTGATCAATAAATTGCACTTAATAAACTTATTAATTGAATGATTTTCTAGATAGTTTAAATTTTATTTAATCCACGCAATACTGCAACCAAGTCCACCCTCATTGTTGGCAGCATCCTCAATTTTATCAACATAATTTAAACCTGATAACCATTTTCTTAGTCCTTTTTTTAACTTTCCTGTTCCAATACCGTGAACAATCCATAGAGGTCCATGAAATTTTCTAATTTTCTCCTCAATAATTATTTCGGCTTCGTGAACTCTTAGCCCCCTTACATCAATTGTATTTTTACTTGTTCTAATTTTAGAAAAAGAAAAATCTTCTGGTTTAGTCTTTATCTCAATTTTTGACATTTTGAAATTAGGCTTTTCTCCATTAATACCTTCAAAGTCATTAACAGATAATGTGCTCCTAAATGAACCACATTTAACTTTGTAAAAACCACCTTTTTTATCTAAATCTACAATTTGTCCTGTACTGTTTAGACTTTTAATTTTTACAAAATCGCCAACCTGAGGATTCCATGATATAGATTTTTCAAATTTTTTTTGAGTAAAATGTTCCGTCTCAATTTCCTTTAATCTTTTTCCAATAATTCTAGTATCCTCTCCATTAACATTTTTATCTCTTAATTTTTTAATCAAATCTATTACCTCTTTTTTGGCGGATATAATATGTTTTGATAATTTAGACCTTTCAATTTCTTGGATTTTTTCAGCATTTATTTTTTGATATTCATAATTTCTCTTAAGTTCATCATGTAATATTTCAGTCCTAGCGATAAGTTCTGCAGCTGCTTCTGCAGATTTTTGTTGTTTAATCCTCTCTTCCTCAAGTCCTTTAATAATACTGTTTATATTATCAACTTCTTTTGGCTTTAGATAATTTGCAGCTTCATTGAGTATGCTTTCATCGAGACCAATTCTCTTTGAGATTGACAAGGCATTGCTTCTCCCAGGGATGCCCCAATTGAGTATATATTTTGGCTTCAAAGAATCCTCATCAAAGGCAACTGATACGTTTTCGAATCTAGAGTCATCATATTTTAATGCCTTAATATCTCCATAATGTGTAGTTGCTAAAGTGATATCAGACTTATTTGCAAATTCTTTTAATAAAGCGATCGCGAGAGCACTCCCTTCAAGAGGATCTGTACCAGATCCAATCTCATCTAACAAAACAACTGATAATCCTTGCCTATTATCAAGTGAATCTAAAATCTCTTTTATGCGAGATATATGCCCACTGAAGGTAGATAAATTTTCTTCTAATGATTGATTATCACCTATATCAACAAATACATTTGGACAAAAAGGGATAATAGGATTATCAGTTGAGGGTATAAATAATCCTGCTCTAGCCATAAGTAACGACAAACCCAAACCTTTTAAAGCTGCCGTTTTACCTCCAGTATTTGGCCCTGTAATAGCTACAACCTTAATATTACTATTTATATGAAAATCGACTGCTACTGGAGAAGGAGATCCTTTTTTCTTATGTTCCCAAATCAATAAAGGATGAGAAAAACCAATTAAGGAAATAATGGGATTTTTCCCAAAAGTAGGATTTTTACCTCCAATCCATTTCGAATATCTTGAACGGGCTAGAGCATTTTCTAATCTCAATAAAATAGATGCCATTAGAATAAGATTTTCCGAATTATCGCTAATAACTTGAGACCATTTCTTAAGTAATTTAAATTCTTCTGCTGTAATCCTCGCCTCTAAAGAAGCAATCTTATTCCCTTTATTTACTACACTATCAGGTTCAAAATATACTGTATTTCCTGAAGATGAAGAGTCATGAATTATGCCTTTAAATTTTTCTACATAATTAACTTTTACTGCTAAAACTGGCCTGCCGTACCTATCTCCAATAGTAGTGTCTTGCAAAAAAGATAAATTTTTTTGAATAAATTTGTCAACCAATATTTTTCTTTCCAGTTTCTTAGATAATAATTCTTTTCTTAGAATAGATAATTTACTACTAGCATTATCTGAAATCATGCCATTAGATTCAATACCATTTTTTAAAGTTGTTTCAATATTATGATGGTCAATTAAATTTTTTGTAAATGATGAAATAAACGGCCTTTGTTCAAAATCTAACAAGATTTTTTTTAAATTTCTTGCCGCAGCAATCGTTTTCGCTATTTCTAATAAATCAGAAGATAATATTACACCTCCCTTTGAACAAATTTCAATATTTCTACTAATGTCAAAAACACCAGAAAAACTAATTGATTTATCTAAAGTATTTTCTAACTCAGTTATTTCAACCGTTTCATTCAAAAGTGTTGTTGAAGCTTCGTATTCTGAAGGAATTTTAAAATTTAAAATTGCTCTTTTACCCATTTCTGTAGGGGCAAATGAGGCTAAATGAGTTTTTAATGAATCCCACTCTAAAAGACTTAAAGTTTCATCTTCTAAGGTGTTTTCTGAATATAATTTTTTTGAATGGCTTTTCTCTTGCATACAAAAAAAGAATCAAACATTCGATTGAATCCCTTCAGGAGGAACATAAAGCATCTCGAGCCAGTTTCCTTCACTATCCTTCATATAAAAAGATGCTGTTCCATCTCTATGTTCATGTAAAGGTCCAACTTTTAAACCAGAACTTTTTAAATCATTTTGAATATTAACCACTTCTTTTTTATCTTCAAAATGAAAAGCGACATGTGGTCCTGCAGCTTTATAGCTCGGTCCTAACAATGCAAGTCCATCTCTCCCTTTACCAGCTTCCAAATAAGACCAATCTTTATCATCCCAAACCAAATTCATACCCAATTTAATATAGAAAGATTTCGCCCTTTCGAGATTCTCTACTCTCAGTGCGATGTGACCAATCCTATTAACTCCTTGTGAAAACTTCAAAACAAAGCAGTGAATTAATTATTAATTTAAGAATAAACCAAATTTTTGTTAATAATGAGTTTTTAAGTATCCTGCAACCATTGTGATGCATCACAAGCATGGTAAGTGAGTATTAATTTTGCTCCCGCTCTTTTAAAACTAAGCAACGTTTCTAAAACAATATCTTTTTCATTAATCCAGTTCTTCATAGCAGCAGACTTCACCATGGAATACTCCCCACTAACGTTGTATGCAGCTATGGGTTTATTTGAAAAAGTGCTTAATCTATAAACAATATCTAAGTATGAAATGCCTGGTTTTACCATCAAAATATCAGCTCCTTCATACTGATCCAATGCAGATTCAATTAAAGCCTCTTTTGAATTAGCAGGGTCCATTTGATAAGTAGACTTATTATCTGGAATTATTTTTTTACCATTTTCTCTTGGAGCCGAATCTAAAGCAGTTCTAAATGGACCATAATAAGCAGATGAATATTTTGCTGTGTAACTAATAATGCCAACATCACTAAATCCTTGACTATCAAGAGCAGTTCTAATTACTCCAACTCTCCCGTCCATCATGTCACTGGGGCCAATAAAATCTGCTCCAGCTCTTGCTTGTGTTAAAGCTTGTTTTTTTAAAATTTCGATTGTTTCATCATTCAATATTTTTCCAGTTTCATCAACTAATCCATCATGTCCATCACAAGAGTATGGGTCCAAGGCAACATCTGTCATTATTGCCATTTCTGGAATCTCTTTTTTTAATATTCGAATAGTGTTAGGTATTAAACCTTCTTCATTAAAACATTCTGCTCCATCTTCAGTTTTTAAGCTATCGTTAATTTTTGGGAAAAGTACCACACACCTTATTCCTAATTCCCATGCCCTAGTAACCTCCTCAATTAAGCCATTAATATCCCATCTATAAATTCCGGGCATTGCTGAAATTTCTTCTTTAAAATCTTTTTCATGAATAAATAATGGATATATAAAGTCCGAAGCCTTTAAATGGTTTTCTCTTACCATTTCTCTAATTGCCTCAGTCTTTCTTAATCTTCTTGGGCGAATAATCGAATTCATTTTAATATTATTTAAGTTGAAAATATTTATCTAATACATTAATCGCTTGCCTCGCACAAAAATTTATCAGAGACTCCTTTTGTTCAGGAAAATTAACTTAACTATTTTAAAGAAAAGAGTAAAAAGTTACAAAAATATTTTGCACAAACTTCTTTTTTTACAAATTTACGTCATAAAGAGATAATATCTTTTAGTTAAGTACTTATTTTAGGAGAGTATCTTTGAAAATAATTAATGGATTTCATCTAAAAAATGTAAGAGGCGATATTCTTGGAGGGATCACAGCCGCAGTAGTGGCTTTGCCTCTCGCTCTTGCTTTTGGTAATGCTGCGTTAGGACCTGGCGGAGCAATTTATGGACTATATGGGGCAGTAGTAGTTGGTTTTTTAGCAGCATTATTCGGCGGAACACCTGCTCAAGTTAGTGGACCTACCGGTCCTATGAGTGTAACAGTTGCTGGCGTAGTTGCTGGCTTGTCAGCAGTAGGAGTTCCAAGAGATCTATCTGCAGGACAAATTTTACCTTTAGTAATGGCAGCGGTAGTAATTGGCGGCTTACTGCAAATATTATTTGGGATTCTAAAACTAGGAAAATACATTACTTTAGTTCCATATTCTGTTGTGTCAGGATTCATGTCTGGTATTGGAGTAATTATCATTGCACTTCAGATTGGACCATTACTAGGAATTAGCACTAGAGGTGGAGTAGTTGAATCTTTATCTACTGTATTTTCAAATTTCCAGCCAAACGGTGCTGCTATTGGAGTATCAATAATGACTCTAGGTATAGTATTTCTAACTCCTAGAAAAATAAGTCAATGGGTTCCTTCTCCTCTCTTAGCACTATTAATAGTAACTCCAATATCAATATTAATTTTTGGAGAAGGGTCTATCGATAGAATTGGAGAAATTCCAAGGGGAGTTCCATCTTTAAATTTCCCAAGTTTTAATCAATATTTTCCAATTATTTTTAAGGCAGGATTAGTCTTAGCAGTACTTGGCGCAATTGACTCCTTACTAACATCTTTAGTAGCAGATAATATATCTCAAACAAAACATAATTCTGATAAAGAACTAATTGGTCAAGGAATAGGAAATGCTGTTGCAGGATTGTTTTCAGGCTTACCTGGAGCCGGAGCAACAATGAGAACAGTTATTAATGTCAAATCTGGAGGATCCACTCCCATTTCTGGCATGGTTCACTCAATTGTCTTGTTGATTGTTTTAGTTGGCGCAGGTCCTTTAGCTGAGCAAATACCAACTGCTTTGCTAGCAGGAATTCTTATAAAAGTAGGTCTAGATATTATTGATTGGGGGTTCTTGAGGAGGGCTCACAAATTATCTTTAAAAACTTCAGTTGTAATGTACGGCGTACTCCTAATGACTGTTTTTTGGGATTTAATTTGGGCAGTTTTAGTCGGAGTATTCATAGCAAATATGCTCACTATTGATTCAATAACCGAAACTCAACTAGAAGGTATGGATGAGGATAATCCTTTATCAACAGATGATCAAGCTAAAAATGCATTACCTGCTGATGAAAAAGCACTGCTAGATAGATGTTCAGGCGAGGTAATGCTATTTAGACTTAAAGGGCCACTTAGTTTTGGAGCAGCTAAAGGCATATCTGAGAGAATGATGCTTGTTAGAAACTACAAAGTTTTGATATTAGACATCACTGATGTACCACGACTTGGAGTGACGGCGACTCTAGCAATAGAGGATATGATGCAAGAAGCAAAAAATAATTCCAGAAAAGCATTTGTTGCTGGTGCTAATGAAAAAGTAAAAGATAGATTAGCTAAGTTTGGTGTTGAAGGCATTATTGAAACAAGAAAAGAAGCCTTAGAAACTGCTCTAAATGAACTAGCCTAAGTAATTTATGGAAATAAACCCAATTCTACAAAATGTATTAGCACCACCAGTTCTTTTCTTTTTGATAGGAGCAATATCAGTACTCTTTAAATCTGATTTAGAAATACCAGCTCCATTGCCTAAACTCTTCTCTTTATATTTACTCCTAGCTATTGGGTTTAAAGGGGGTATAGAGATACAGAAAAGTGGTTTTACAGATCAAGTATTGCCTACTTTAAGTGCTGCAATACTGATGTCACTATTAATCCCCCTGATTGGATTTTTAATTTTAAGATTTAAGTTTGATGTCTTTAATTCAGCCGCAATAGCAGCAGCATACGGTTCAATTAGTGCTGTTACATTTATATCCGCAGAAAGTTTTTTGGAAAGTCAAAAAATAGCTTTTGATGGGTTTATGGTTGGCGCCTTAGCTTTAATGGAATCTCCTGCAATAATTGTTGGATTATTACTTGTGAAATTTGCAGCTCCCCAAAATAGACCAAAATCAAGGAAAATGCATCTAAGCTCAATATTACACGAATCACTTTTGAATGGATCAGTATATTTATTGCTTTCAAGCTTGATTGTTGGATTTCTCACTGCTTCCAGTAATCCTACAGGTATTACAAAAATGGAACCATTTACTGGACAATTATTCTATGGGGCAGAATGCTTCTTCTTATTAGATATGGGAATAGTAGCTGCTCAAAGATTGCCGAGACTGAAAAGTGCAGGTTCATTTTTAATTGGATTTGCTATTTTTATGCCCTTATTTAACGCATTTATAGGTGTTTTCCTTGCAAGATTTTTATCTTTAGGACCTGGCAACGCACTTTTATTTGTGGTTTTATGTGCAAGCGCCTCTTATTTAGCAGTTCCTGCAGCTATGAGGATGACAGTTCCAGAAGCTAAATCTAGTTATTATATTTCAACTACATTAGGTCTAACTTTCCCATTCAATATCGTTCTTGGCATTCCCATATATATGAGCTTAGTAAATACCATTATTCCACTTTCCCCCCTATAAAAATGAAAAGATTAGACTTGATATTTAGTGAAAGAGAACTAGATGCAATCATTAAAACATTAGAAAATGCTAATGTTCCTGGATATACAGTTATGAAACACGCCACAGGCAGAGGTCCTGAAAGAGTTGTTACTGAAGATATGGAATTTACAGGATTAGGAGCAAATGCTCATGTAATTGTTTTTTGTGAGCAAGAATTAATAGATAAAATGAGAGATAACATCAGGGACGATTTAAGCTTTTATGGAGGAGTAGCTTATATTTCTGAAGCAACACCCCTTTAAATTAAAGAAGAAATATTTAATTTTAAGAATGAATCCAATCAACTCTTATATTTTTTCGACTATTTAAATATCGATCAATTGACATTGCGGCAATACATCCATCAGAAGCAGCAACAACGGCTTGCTTAAATGGTGTATTTCTTATATCTCCAATAGCCCATACTCCATCAGAGTTTGTAGACATAAAGTCATCCACAATAACTCCTCCATCTTCTTTTAAAGCAATTTGATCCCCTAAAAAATCAGTAATTGGCTTTGAACCACTCATGTAAACAAAAACTCCATCTAAATTTAAATTGATAGGATTTTCTTCTTGCTTATTTTTTACAACAACCCCATTCACACCCATATCATCACCCAATATTTCCAATAATCTTGTTCTACTCCAATGTTTTATATTTGAATTATCCATCAATTCCATAGCTTCTTCATTATCTGATTTAGGATCACTTGATGTAATCCAATGCACAGTTGATGCGAATTTAGTTAGAACAGTTGCCTCTTCAATTGCCTCCTTGTTCACTCCAACAACGGCAACTTCTCTATTTTTATAAAAAGCACCATCACATGTAGCACAATAACTTACTCCTTTGCCAAGAAAATCAGCTTCTCCCTTAAATGATGCAGGTCTACCCATGGCTCCACTTGCGAGTACAAGTGCTTTAGCTTTGAAAGTGCCTTCGGGTGTATAAACAATTTTCCATTCTCCACTAGAGTCTATCCCAAACACTTGAGCTCTTCTATAATCTGTGCCGTATTGCACAGCCTGTTCTCTCATTAGAGTAAGTAATTTCTCGCCACTTATATCAACAGGGACACCTGGATAATTAGCTATTTGATGAGTTATAGCTAAGGCACCAACAGATGGATTTTTATCTAAAATTACCGTCTTTAAGTTTGAACGAGATGTATAAAGTGCGCAAGTACATCCTGCAGGGCCTCCTCCGATAATAACTACATCTGACTCAATGATTTCCAATTTTTAAAAACTCCTTTTTAGTAGTTAATTAGATGAGTTCTTGGTTAGAAGATATTTTTAATGTAAATACCTAAACCGTTATATAGATATAAGTTAAAAGAAAAAAGAGAAAAAAGCATAATATAGAAACAAACTTACATAGGAAAACATAAAAAATTAATTATCAAAATGATCAGTCACGTGAAATGTTCTGTATTGATCTATTATTAAGTTATATAGAAAAATCAATTGCCGTAGAAACATAATATTTTTCATGACCAACTCTGATTACCTTTTAAAAGCTGCCATTAAGAAAGTAACTGAAAAATTAAACGAGATATTGGTTGAAAAAATTGAAGAAGCTACAAATATTGCTCAAGATGCTCCAGAAATTCTCAAAAAAGAATTTGATAGTTTGAAAGAATCCATAATCGAAGAAGCCACAAGAATGGAAAAAGCCGAAAATATTCAGGAAAATGAGTCTACAAATATTTATCAAGATTCCAAAATAAAAAAAGCCTTAAATGAAATTGAAAGTATTAATAAGCAAATTGATTTATTTAATAAAACTTTAAATAATCAAATTAAATGAGTTATCAAATTCTTCATTATCGTTTAAAAAAATTGAAGAGGGCCTTTCTTATTTGGATAGCATTGATTTCGCTTTTAATAAATTTATGGATAGATAATATTAGATTTACAATTTTCCAAACCAAGAAAAATAAAAAAAGTAGGGTCCAAATTAAAAGAGCTAGATGGTTTACTAATCAATTAATAAAGCTTGGTTCAGCATTTATTAAAATTGGACAATTATTATCAGCGAGACCTGATCTAATTCCTAATACCTGGATACAGGAATTATCTAAATTGCAAGATCAAGTTCCTAATTTTTCATTTGCGCAAGTTGAAGAAACCATAAAAGAAGAACTAGGACCAAAGTTTAATGAAATAGATCGAATAATATGCGATCCAGTTGGATCAGCATCACTAGCTCAGGTTCATAGGGCGATTTTAAAAGATGGTAAGAAAGTAGTATTTAAAGTTCAAAGACCCAATTTAAAAGAATTGTTTATTATAGATTTGGGCATAATGCAGCAAATAGCAGGATTATTGCAGAAAAATAAGAATTGGAGTCGAGGAAGAAACTGGGTTGAGATTGCTAAAGAGTGTAGGAAAGTTCTCATGAGGGAGCTTGACTTTAATTGTGAAGCACAATATGCAGCAAGATTTAGACAGCAATTTCTTGATGATGAAAATGTTGAAGTTCCTGAAGTAATTTGGGATATGAGCAGTGAAAAAGTGCTTTGTTTAAGTTATTTAGAAGGAACAAAAATAAGCGATTTAAAAAAATTAAAAGCACAAGAAATTGATTTACCAAAAATTGCAGAAATAGGTGCTATCAGCTATTTAAAACAATTAGTAAATTACGGTTTTTTTCATGCAGACCCTCATCCTGGGAATCTAGCAGTTTCAAATGAAGGTAAATTGATTTTTTATGATTTTGGAATGATGGGCAATATCTCAAATAATCTTCAAACAAGATTAGGAGGAATGGTTAAGGCTGCAGCTTTAAAAGACGCTTCATCGCTTGTTAGTCAATTACAACAAGCTGGTCTAATTTCAAAAGATATTGATGTGGGACCAGTCAGAAGATTAGTTAGATTGATGCTTAAAGAAGCCTTAACTCCACCATTTAGTCCAAACATTATTGAAAAATTATCTGGAGATTTATACGAACTCGTTTATGAAACACCATTTCAACTACCAGTAGATTTAATCTTTGTGATGAGAGCTTTAACAACTTTTGAAGGAGTTGGTAGAATGCTTGACTCAGGGTTTAACCTTGTATCAGTTACCAAGCCTTATCTAATAGAACTTATGACTTCAAATAATCAAACTCCTAATGATTTAATAAACCAATTTGGAAGGCAAGTAGGTGAACTAGGCTCTAAAGCTGTTGGAATTCCTAAAAGAATAGATGAAAGTTTAGAAAGACTAGAGCAAGGCGATTTACAATTACAAATAAGAATGGGAGAGTCTGATAGACAATTCAAAAAAATGTTTATTGCTCAAAAAACTTTAGGTCATTCAATTCTTATAGGAAGCTTATCAATTGCATCTGCTTTACTTGTAACCAATAAACAAAATAATTTTGCATTGTTACCACTTTTTTTTGCACTACCTATAAGTATTGATTGGATAAGATGCCAATTAAGTATGAGGAAAGGCTCACGTTTAGAAAAACTTAAGCGCTAAAAAAACTATATATTTTTAGGTCCTAACCCTAAAGCCCCAGCGAACCTTGCTTGATTTCCTAATTCTGACTCAATTTTTAAAAGCCTATTGTATTTTGCAATCCTTTCACTTCTACTCAAAGAGCCAGTCTTGATCTGACCAGATCTAGTGGCCACTGATAAATCAGCAATTGTTGTATCTTCAGTCTCACCACTTCTATGACTAATAACACTGGCAAAACCAGACATTTTGGCTAACTCAATAGCTTCCAAAGTTTCAGTTAACGTTCCAATTTGATTTACCTTTATTAAGATTGAATTAGCAGATTGTTCCATAATACCTTTCCTTAACCTTTCTGTGTTAGTAACGAATAAATCATCCCCAACAAGCTGAACTTTGCTTCCTAATTCTTTATTTAATTCTGACCAACCCTCCCAATCATCCTCTGCTAAACCATCCTCTATTGAGACTATAGGATAATTAGAAACTAATCTTGAAAGATATGAAATCATTTCAGAGCTATTTAGACTTTTTCCTTCATATTTATAAACACCATCACTATAAAATTCAGTACTAGCAGCATCTAACGCTAAAGATACCTGTTTCCCAGGCGTAAATCCGGCTTTTTGAATTGCTTCTAATAATAAGTCCCCTGCTTCTTCACTCGATGACAAATTAGGGGCGAATCCACCCTCATCGCCGACTGCAGTAGATAGACCTTTTTGATCAAGTAATGATTTTAATGAGTGAAAAATTTCAGTACCCATTCTTAATGACTCACTGAAATTATTAACTCCATGTGGGACAAGCATAAATTCCTGAAAATCAAGACTATTTGGTGCATGAGCACCACCATTTATTACATTCATCAAAGGGACTGGAAGAAGATTGGATAATGGATCTCCAAGATACCTATATAGGGGAATGTCTAAAGCGTTTGCTGATGCTCTGGCAATTGCAAGACTTACTGCAAGGATTGAATTTGCTCCAAGATTAGACTTATTAGGAGTTCCATCAATTTCAATCATTAGGTTATCCGCTGCAGTTTGATCTAAAGCTGACAAACCACATAAAGCAGGGGATATTGTGTCATGAATTTTATTAACAGCAGTTAAAACACCTTTCCCCATATATTTTGAACCACCATCCCTTAATTCATGTGCCTCATGAGCACCAGTGCTCGCTCCGCTGGGAACAATTGCTCTACCACTTACCCCACATTCCAAAAATACTTCTGCCTCTATAGTCGGATTACCTCTTGAATCAAGGACTTGCCTTGCTTCAATAGTATCAATAAGAAAATCAATAGTTTCTTTCACGATTTAATGATTACTATTTAAATCCTATTAATAGCTGAACTATTTGGCTAATATCTGAAATATATATGTTAACCAAATATAATTTTTAACTTATGAACAACTTAGATCAGAATTAAGAGTTTTATAAATTGCAAAGTCCGCACAAACCATTTAATAAGCTTAACTTTAAATTACATCTTACAATTTGAAAATTATTGGATGATTATTAATGCAGATCATATTTAGAATATTAGTTAATAATCAACTATAGTTTTTATAGTTTATGAGAGAAACTCTTACTTCCAGTCCTGAACTTTTTAGCGATATAAGTTGGAATCTTCTTCTATTAGGGGAAGAAACCGCAAAAAAATGGGATCATAGCGAATTTAATATTGAACACATAATTCATACATTGTTCTCATCAAGTGAATTCTTTGCCTTCATTGAAAAATTATCAATCGACCAAGATACAGTTTTAGATATAACAGAAGATTTTCTAGAAGAGACACCGACAAATGAGTCAGATATTTTTACAATTGGAGAAGATTTAGAAATTTTATTAGATAATGCAAATCAGATTAAAATTCAATGGGGATCGAAATTAATAGAAATTCCGCATTTACTAATTGCTCTTGGAAGGGATTTAAGAATTGGTAATTATGTTTTTGAAGAAAGCAATCTTTCAATGGAAAAATTAGAGGAAGAATTAAAGTTTTTCCCCAATATTAATCAATCAAAAGATTCTCTTGATTACAAGAACGTAATTGAGCTAAATAATCAATCTAATTTTGAATCAAAGCAAGAAAGTTTGTTGAAAGAAGAAAAATTTAAAAAAGCTATTGTTCCATTACCTAAAAGTGAACTTCAAATTGAAACCAAAAAAGAAGTTGGAAAAGATGAAAATGCTCTTTCAATTTATGGAAAAGATTTAACAGAATCAGCTAAAAAAGGCTTACTGGATCCAGTTTTAGGAAGAGAAAATGAGATCAATAATTTAATGAGGGTGCTTTGCAGAAGAAACAAAAATAATCCTATACTTATCGGCAATCCTGGGGTTGGTAAAACCTCAATTGCAAGATTACTTGCTCAATTAATTGTAGATAAAAAAGTTCCTGATTCTCTAAAAAACTTAAAAATTATTTCACTTGACTTAGGTGCTTTAGTTTCTGGGACAAAATTTAGAGGCCAACTAGAGGAACGACTAAGCTCAATAATGCAGGAACTAAAAAATCCAAGCCAAGGAATGATTCTATTTATTGATGAAATTCACTCAATATTAAGTTCTGACAGATCTTCTACCGACATTAGTAATATCTTAAAACCTCTATTAGCTGAGGGAGAACTTAGATGTATTGGTACGACAACACCTGAGAAATTTCGCGAAACTATTGAAAAAGATCAGGCATTGAATAATTGCTTTCAAAAGATAGCTGTTAATGAACCTTCAGTAGAATTAAGCGCAAAAATACTACAAGGTATCAAAAAGAAATATGAATCACATCATGGCATAAAAATTTCTGAAGAGGCTGTAAACTATTCTGCAAAATTAGCCGACAGATACATCAGCGATAAATGTCTTCCTGATAAAGCAATAGATTTAATTGATGAAGCAGCTGCACAGTTAAAAATCGAGTCTAATAATATTCCTCCAATAATTCTCCAACAAGAAAACAAACTTCATACTATTGATGAAAAACTAAATAATTTGCAAGGAGAAAATATTGAAGCTCAAGAAAACCTATTGAATATGAGACAACAATCAGAGGCGAAATTGAACGTTCTTCTTGAAAATTGGAAGAATTTGCGCGAAGAAATGGAGCAATTATCTATTTTGATGAAAGAAGAAGATAAGCTAACCAAACAAATTAATGATAAATCAAATCGCGAAATAGAAAATGATCTTGATTTTCTAGAAAAGCTTGAAGAAGAGTTAAGTGAAATAGAAAATGAAATACAAAAAGTTGAAGGAAACTTTAATAAAATAAAGAAAAGTAGAAATTTCCCTTTTAAATATCAAGTTGAACCTGATGATATTGCTGATGTCATTTCAAAAATCACAGGTATTCCGATTTCTAAAGTAGTTTCAAACGAACGTAAGAAATTAGTCAATCTAGAAACAGAACTAAGTGAAGCAGTTATTGGACAAGAAAAAGCAATAGAAACTGTTTCTGCCGCAATTAGAAGAGCTCGCGTTGGAATGAAGAGTCCTAAAAGACCAATTGGATCTTTTTTATTTATGGGTCCTACGGGTGTTGGCAAAACAGAATTAGCCAAATCTCTTGCAACAGCTTTATTTGATGAAGAAGACGCACTTTTAAGATTAGACATGAGTGAATATATGGAGAAAAATGCAGTAGCAAGACTTTTGGGAGCTCCTCCAGGTTATGTTGGTTACGAAGAGGGAGGTCAATTAACTGAAGCTGTAAGACGCAAACCCTATTCAGTAATACTTCTTGATGAGATAGAAAAAGCACATACAGAAGTATTTAATATCCTTTTACAAGTTTTAGATGAAGGAAGATTAACGGACTCTCAGGGAAGGACCGTAGATTTCAAAAATACCGTAATCATTATGACAAGTAACCTGGCTGGTAAATCTATACTTGAATATTCACAAAAGATCTCGAAAAGTGAAGGCAAGTTAGAAAAAGATCAACAAACTCTAGAAGATTCCATTAATAATGCATTATCTTCAATTTTTAGACCTGAATTTTTAAATAGAATCGACGAAGTAGTAAAGTTTGATCCATTATCTATTGATGAACTTCAAAAAATAATAATTTTACAAACAGAAGATTTAAAAAACCTGCTACTTGAACAGAAAATAAAAATTACTATAGACAAAAAAGTTATCAATAAAATTGCAAATGATGCTTACGAACCTGAATATGGTGCTAGGCCACTTAGCAGAGAACTTAGAAGACAAATAGAAAATCCCTTAGCTGCAAAACTTTTAGAGAATAACTTTAAAAACAAAAAAAATATCACAATTAAACTTAACCCCGTTAAAAAAGATGAGATCGTTTTCAAACCTAGCTGAGGAGTAAATCAATAAGCTAAAATATGTTTAAAGCGTAAAGCTTAATTTCAAAAAATTTTTGTGACAAATCCTACTACTAAAAAAGAACCTTTAAAAAAGGATTCTCCTGAAATTACAGAGCCTAAAAAAAAGAATAATTTTTTTAGATCTACCTACGATGAGCTTAAACTTGTCGTGTGGCCAAACAAACAACAACTTTTTAGCGAATCAGTAGCGGTTATAATTATGGTATCCTTTTCTGCAGCAGCCATTGCATCTGTCAGCAGATTCTATGGATGGGCAGCCTCACAAATTTTTGGTTGAATTTTCCCTGAATATCCATTAATAAAGACCTTAATTAAACTTCCAAAAAAAATGAGTAATGAATTGACTACAGGCCTTACTTCTTCAAAAGCAAATACAAGCATCGCAAGATGGTACGCAGTTCAAGTGGCATCAAGCTGTGAAAAAAAAGTAAAAGCGACTCTTGAGCAGAGATCAGTAACTTTAGGTGTTAATAATCGAATCATTGAAATTGAAATTCCCCAAACCCCTGGAATTAAATTAAAAAAAGATGGAAGCAGACAAACTACTGAAGAAAAAGTTTTCCCCGGTTATGTCCTTGTAAGAATGATTTTGGATGAGGATACTATGATGGCTGTAAAAAGTACTCCAAATGTAATTAACTTTGTCGGTGCTGAAGACGGGAGAGGCAACGGAAGATCGCGAGGTCATATCAAACCTCGACCATTATCTAGACAAGAAGTTAATAGAATCTTTAAGCGCGCATCAGAGAAAAAAGCTGTAATCAAGTTAGACATTGAAGAAAAAGATAGAATTATAGTAACTAGTGGTCCTTTCAAGGATTTCCAAGGAGAAGTTATAGAAGTTTCCGGCGAAAGAAATAAATTAAAAGCATTACTTTCAATATTTGGGCGCGAGACTCCTGTAGAATTAGAATTCTCCCAAATCAATAAACAAAATTAATTTCTTATTGTTCTTGTTTATCGAGTAAAATTATGATTTTCTACTTAAGCTTAAATTCTCAAATCTAATGGCAAAAAAAATTGTTGCAGTTATCAAGCTTGCTCTTCAAGCAGGCAAAGCAAATCCTGCTCCTCCTGTAGGACCAGCTTTAGGACAACATGGTGTCAATATCATGGCATTTTGTAAAGAATACAACGCAAGAACACAAGATAAAGCAGGGTTTGTAATTCCAGTTGAAATTTCTGTATTTGAAGATAGAAGTTTTACTTTTATCACAAAAACTCCTCCTGCTTCCGTCTTGATAACAAAAGCAGCTGGCATAGAGAAAGGATCAGGTGAATCTGCAAAAGGCTCTGCTGGGAATATAAGTAAAGCTCAATTAGAAGAAATAGCCAAAACTAAACTTCCTGATCTAAACTGTAATAGTGTTGAATCAGCAATGAAAGTAATTGAGGGTACTGCTCGTAATATGGGCGTCTCTATCACTGATTGAGTTCAAGACTAAATTGCTCACTTTTTTAGGGGAGGTTATTTAATAACCGTATGCACCCAATATTATTATGAAAAAACTATCCAAAAGAATGGCGGCTCTATCAACAAAGATAGAAGATCGCATATACGCTCCACTAGAAGCACTTAGTATTATTAAAGAAAATGCTAATGCAAAGTTTGATGAAACTATTGAAGCACATATACGTTTAGGTATTGATCCAAAATATACTGATCAACAATTAAGGACCACTGTTGCGTTACCACATGGTACTGGCCAAAGCATCAAAATTGCAGTGATTACAAGCGGCGAGAATGTATCGAAAGCTAAGGCTTCTGGTGCTGATTTGTTTGGTGAAGAAGATCTTGTAGAAAGCATCAATAAAGGAAATATGGAGTTCGACCTACTTATTGCAACTCCAGATATGATGCCAAAGGTCGCAAAATTAGGAAGAGTTTTAGGACCTAGAGGTTTAATGCCTAATCCAAAAGCTGGGACAGTGACATCTGATATTGCTAATGCAATAAAAGAATTCAAAGCTGGCAAGCTCGAATTTAGGGCAGATAAGGCAGGTATCGTTCATGTCCGCTTTGGAAAAGCAAGTTTCACTAAAGAGGCTCTATTTGACAACTTAAAAACTTTACAAGAATCAATTGATAAAAATAAACCAAGTGGAGCTAAGGGAAAGTATTGGAAAACTTTTTATATAACTTCAACAATGGGGCCTTCAGTTCAAGTAGACATAAATGCTTTACAAGATTACCAACCTGAAAGTTAACTCTTTGTAGTATAATTTAAGATGCAATAATACGGCCAAAGAAAGTAGGTTTATTTAGTTATTCTAAATTATTAATTCCTACCGAGGAATCGTCTTAATTATTTCTTTTTGGATCTAATAAAAGCGGCCTCTTTTAAAAAGGACTTTGCCGCATTTCCTGCTCTCCCTAAATTACGATCCAAAAAAAACAATGGGCCGAACACTAGAGAATAAGCAACAAATCGTTTCTGAGATTAAATCTCTATTAAACGACTCGGAAATGGCTGTAGTTCTTGACTATAAAGGTTTAACTATCAAAGAGATGTCAGATTTGCGATCTAGATTGCAAATAACTAATGGCATCTGCAAAGTTACTAAAAATTCATTAATGCGTAAAGCTATTGATGGTGATAGTAATTGGAACGATCTTGAATCTTTACTGACTGGAACAAATGCTTTTGTCTTAATTAAAGAAGATGTTGGTGGTGCTGTCAAAGCGATCCAATCTTTTCAAAAAGACACCAAAAAATCCGAAACCAAAGGAGCTTTATTTGAAGGCAGACTTCTTAGCGATTCTGAAATAAAAGAAATTGCAAGTCTTCCATCTAAAGAAGTATTGATAGCAAAAATTGCTGGCGCTCTAAATGGCGTAGCAACAAAAATTGCGATCTCTATCAATGAAGTGCCTTCTGGACTTGCTAGATCACTTAAACAACATTCTGAAAAATCAGAATCTTAAATTCAAACCCTAATTAACTTTTAAGAAAATGTCCGCAAAAACTGAAGAAATTCTTGAATCATTAAAATCTCTATCACTTTTAGAAGCTTCTGAGCTTGTAAAGCAAATTGAAGAGGCTTTTGGTGTATCTGCTGCAGCTTCTGCAGGTGTAGTAATGGCAGCTCCAGGCACAGCTGGCGGTGACGGAGATGGTGGCGCTGCTGAAGAAAAAACTGAATTTGATGTAGTTCTCGAAAGCTTTGATGCAGCTGCAAAAATCAAAGTCCTTAAGGTTGTAAGAAATGCAACTGGTCTAGGTCTTGGTGATGCAAAAGCACTTGTTGAATCCGCACCAAAAACAGTAAAAGAAGGAATTGCTAAAGCAGATGCTGAATCTTTAAAAAAAGAGATTGAAGAAGCTGGCGGTAAAGTTACACTTAAGTAAGAGAAGATTTTTTTAAGCCGATAAACTTATATATCGGCTTCAAAAATTATGAATAGTGAAAGTATTGCAATTGAAGCTGCAACTGATGGAGCTTGCAGTGGTAATCCAGGTCCAGGTGGTTGGGGTGGTCTAATAATTTTTGATGATAATAGTGAACTAGAAATAGGTGGTTCCGAGCAAAATACTACTAATAATAGAATGGAACTCATCGCGGCTATAAAAACACTTGAGAAATTAAAAACCTATAAATTAAGAGAAAACTTCAAATTAAGAACTGATAGTAAATATGTTATTGAGGGGTATACCAAATGGATTATTAATTGGAAAAGAAATGGATGGAAAACAAGCTCAGGAAAATCAGTTCAAAATCTTGACTTATGGCAAAGAATTGATCAATTAAGAATTAATGGCCTTGTAATGGAATACGTTAAGGGCCATAGCGGTGACAAACAAAATGATAGGGTTGATAAAATCGCGACCAACTATAGCAAAGGTATATCTTTAATAAGTAACTTAAAAGAGTCTGAATCTTCAGTAGACATTTTTGAAAAAAATGCACCTTCAGAAATTCAGGAATTATTTTCAAGAAATGAATTAATTCAAAAATTTGCAGACAAAAAGTACTTATTAAGTTCACTAGAACTAAGTAATTTATTAGGAGAAGAAAACCACTTAAAGATAAAACAATATTTACTGTTTGAATGGCGTAATTGGAGATTGATTCCTAAAGATGAAAAATATTGGATAATAGAAAAAAAAGAATCCTAATTTTTTATGAATAAACAGAAGGGGGTTTTTAAAAATCTTTATAAAAACTTGATGGCCCCTATACTCAAGAAAGACTCTGGTATAGATGCAGAATACTTAACTAATTTATCTCTTAGCCTTCTATCGTTTAGTTCACGAAAATATAATTGGCCTGTAGTTTCTTCAATACTAAAAAATTTACATGAAGAATTTTCCATAGTAGATAAAAGGTTAAGTCAGAACATATGTGGAATAACTTTTTGTAATCCAATTGGATTAGCTGCGGGTTTTGACAAAAATGGAAGTGCGGCAAATATATGGAAAGATTTTGGTTTTGGATTTGCTGAAATTGGTACGGTAACTAAATTTGCTCAAAATGGTAATCCTAAACCAAGGTTGTTTAGATTAGCAGAAGAAGAAGCAGCATTAAATAGAATGGGTTTCAATAATAATGGTGCTGAAAATCTAGTTAAGAACTTTTTTGAACAAGGAATTGAGTTAAAACAAAACAGGGTGAATACTTGTTTGGGGATAAATTTCGGCAAGTCTAAAATTACTGGTTTATCTCAAGCAAAAGATGATTATTTAACTTCTCTAAAATTATTAATTCCATACTGTGATTACGCAGCAATAAACGTAAGTTCTCCAAATACTGAAGGACTAAGAAAATTGCAAGATCCAATTCTTCTAAAAGAACTGCTTAAAGAAATTAAAAACTTACCTAATTGTCCACCATTATTTGTAAAAATCGCACCAGATTTAAGTCTTGAAGATATTGAAGATATTTGCCAATTAATAATCGAGGAAAACATCGATGGAATAATTGCTACTAACACCAGCATTGATAGATTAGGTCTTGAGAATAGAAAAATCAGCCAAACAGGATTATTACTTTCTGAAGAGAATGGAGGATTGAGTGGAAGACCTCTACAAAAAAAAGCTAATCAAATAATAAAACACATTCATCGTATTGATAAAAAAATTATTTTAATTGGCGTTGGTGGAATCGATAGTCCTAAGTCAGCTTGGGAAAGAATTTGTTCTGGAGCATCATTAATTCAACTTTATACTGGATGGATATATAAGGGTCCACAATTAGTACCCGATATACTTGAAGGTATTATAAATCAACTTAATAAACATCAATTATCTAATATAAGTGAGGCCATTGGCACAGATTTAAAATGGGTTGAATAAAATTTGAAAATTAATAATGCATAAATCGGAACCTAATGATTACTCAACACTCCTATCCATGCCAATATCAAACGTAAAGCATGGAGGAAATGTATATGCAAATGCAAAAAGATTAAATTTATTGCCCTCTAAAATTATTGACGCAAGTGCCTCATTAGTACCATTTGATCCTCCTCAAATACTAATAGATTCATTAAATGCGGAAATTAAGAATCTTGGATTTAAATATTACCCTGAGAGAAACTTAAGTGATTTGAAAGAAATAATCGGCAAATTTCATGGGATAAATCCAGAAAATATATTACCTGGAAATGGAGCTTCCGAACTAATAACCTGGGCAGGTTATGAAGCATCTAAATTTGGAATAAGTTGTGTTCCTTCTCCGTGCTTTGTTGATTATGAAAGATCATTAAAATGTTGGAATAGTAATTTTATAACTTGCGAATTACCAAAAAACTGGAATAATATTTTTCCTCAATCATTTCCGCTTCATCCTAAAAGTGATGTTCTTTGGATAACAAATCCACATAACCCAACCGGCCAATTATGGAGTAAGAATTCATTAGAGGAAATTATAAAAAAATATAAATTAGTTATCTGTGATGAGGCTTTCTTATCAATAACACCTAATGGAGAAAAAGAATCTTTAATACCATTAACTCAAAAATACGATAATTTATTAGTCTTGAGAAGCCTGACCAAAATCTTCAATATTCCAGGTCTTAGACTAGGTTACGTTATTGGCTCATCTACAAAACTTAAGCAATGGCAAATTAATAGAGATCCTTGGCCTTTAAATTCCTTTGCTATTAAATCCGGTATTGACCTACTAAGTAATGCTAAATTCTATGAACAATGGACTAGAAAGGTTCACAGATGGATAAATATTGAAAGAAAGAGAGTATTTGAAAAGTTATCAATAATAGAAAACCTTAAAGTTCATAACTCTTCGACCAACTTTTTTTTAATAGAAAGTAAAAAATCCTTGTTGCCGAATATAAAATTCTTGGAAAATAAAGGAATATTGCTTAGAGAATGTACTTCATTTAGATTTCTTGACGAAAGGTGGGCAAGAATAAGTTTGCAGAGCAAGAAAAACAATACTCTTTTATGTAAAGAAATTCAAAATTCTTTTAAAAAATAATTAAAAATTTTTTTAATCTCAATTTTGGATTTGATTTTATTTTCATTTTCCATATTCTTCTTCATAAGATCTAAAATTTCATAGTGATTTTTTCCATTTTTTAATTTTTTTTTGAAAATTCTTTCAATCGTTTCTTCGAAAACTTTTTTAGAAATTTTATTTTGGTTGATTAAAATTGATCCTCCACTTTCAGCAAGAATCATTGCATTCTTCTCCTGATGATTATTTTTAGAATTAGGATATGGAATTAAAATTGAAGGTTTTTGAGTCTCTATGAGTTCGTTTATGGTTCCTGCACCAGATCGCGATATAACAAGATCACAGTTTTGAATTAAAGCTGCAATTTGATTAGTAAATTTTTTTTGAACATAGCTTTTGGAATTTTTAAATTGAAAGGGTTTTTGATTACATTCACCAATAATATGGACTATCCGAAACTTCCTTTTCATTAAAAATTCTAGAGATTCGTAAATAATTGCATTTATAGCTTTTGCTCCCTGACTTCCTCCCATAACAACCAAAAGAGGGCCTTTCCCTTTTGGAGCCCATTCTGGCAAGAGATTAGATTTATAGAATTGCTCTCTTAAGGGCGTACCAGTAAAGATAATTTTACAATTTTTTAGATAAAGATTTGTTTTCTCAAATCCTAAAAAAACATATTTACATAAAAAACCAAAATATTTTGTAACCATCCCTGGAATTAAATTTGATTCGTGAATAATAACAGGTATCCTGAGAAGTTTTGAAGCCAGAATAGTAGGTGCTGATATATAACCTCCAGTCGTAAAAACTAAGTTAATTTTTTTTTCTTTTAAGATCCTAATTATTTTGAAAGTTGACATTAAAATTTGTATATATTGATAAAACAAAAAAATATTTTTTCTTGGTGTCTTTATATTCAAAGTCCTCAAATTATATTTTTTGGGAATTACATTTGCATCAAGTCTTTGATGAACCCCCAACCAATGAATATTCCATTCATCTTCAATCTCTTTAGAAACAGCTAAAGCTGGGAAAATATGCCCTCCTGTTCCACTAGCTGCGACTAATAAATTATTTTTTTTAGACATAAAAACTTTAATTAGTAGAATAAAAATAATAAAAGATAAATATGTTTACTTTTAACTTATTCAAAAATATAGGATTTCCTCTCTACTTATTTGTTTATCTCATTTTTCCTTATTCAGCAATAACGGAAACTTTAAAAGTCGATTTTATAAGCAAACTAGAAAATTCTTTAAATAATCGAGATTTAGATTTTATTAGAAAAAATTTTAGAAATGATGAAAGCCAAAATATGCCAAAACAATTTTTAAAGATTATTAATGATTTCCCTGAAAGCAAATGGAAGATTAAAAAATTAAAATCTAATATTCCAAATAAAAATATTTTGCAAATAAAAGTTTATGGGGAAAATATAGTTAATGGAACAAAACATAAACTCGAATCCAATTTTGATTATTTATGTTCAATCGTAAATGGGAAAATAGATGAAGGGATTATAAAAAATTTATTCACAACAATAAGAAATGATGAAGGGAAGATAGATATTAGTTTTAGAATTCCTGATAGAGTTCTAACTGGTTCAAAATATGATATCGACATTATTCTAAATAAACCTCTTGAAGAAGTAATTATTGTTGGAGCTATAAAACCTCATCAAGTTAAGTCATTTTTTGAACAAGAAATATTACTGGAGCCATTATCATCAGGTGGTATTTTTAAGATGACAAGAGCTCCCTCAAAACCAGGAATGCAAATATGGTCAGGAGTCATAGCTCATCCTGAGGGGATGATTACTTTCACAAAGAGTATTGATATTGTTGATAAAATATAGCCTAAACGTCGTTTAAAGCAGCTACACCAGGTAAAGTTTTACCTTCTAAAAGTTCCAAACTAGCTCCACCTCCAGTAGATATATGAGACATTTTCTCAGCCAATCCTGCTTTCTCTACTGCTGCGACTGAATCTCCACCACCGATTATTGTACAAACTTCAGAAAAAGCACTTAAGTCCGCAAGAGTCGTAGCTATTGCATTTGTACCTGCTGCGAATTTATCAAATTCGAAAACACCCATCGGACCATTCCAAATTATTGTCTTACATTCTGCAAGAGCATTCTGAAAAACTTTAATGGAATCTGGACCAATATCAAGACCCATCCAATTCCCACTAATTGAATCAATTTGAGATATTTTACTTTCGGCGTCAGGAGAAAATTCATTAGCTAAAACGACATCAGTGGGTAATAATAATTCGACTCCTTTTGCTTTTGCTTTTGCCTCTAAATCTTTAGCGAGCTTAAGTTTATCTTCTTCTACTAGGCTTTTTCCTACATCTAGACCTCTAGCTTTGTAAAAAGTAAAAATCATACCTCCACCAATCATAATTTTGTCGCATTTATCTAATAAAGAGTCGAGCACCCCGATCTTGCTGCTAACCTTTGATCCTCCAACTATTGCTGCCAATGGACGCTTAGGGGAATTTATTGCTCCTTGCAAGTATTTCAATTCTTTTTCTAAAAGGAATCCAGCTACTGATGGATTTAAATAATTAGTAACTCCCTGAGTTGAAGCATGAGCTCTATGAGCAGCACCAAAAGCATCATTTACATACATATCTGCATGTGATGATAAATTTTTAGCAAAATCTAAGTCATTCTTTTCCTCTTCGCCAAAAAAACGAACATTTTCAAGTAAAAGAACATCTCCATTAGATAAGCTATTTGATTGTGCAGCTGCTTCATCACCAATACAACTGTTAGTAAGAGCAACATTTTGTCCCAACAATTCACTTAATCTTGCTGCTACTGGAGTTAATCTCATTTTTTCATTTACCTGGCCCTTTGGTCTACCAAAATGAGCAGCTAAGATAACTTTTGCAGAATGATTAATAAGATATTCAATAGTTGGGATCGCTGCACGAATTCGTGTATCGTCGGTTATTTGACCATCTTCATTTAATGGAACATTAAAATCTACTCTGACAAGAACTTTTTTTCCTTCTAAATGTGTCTTGTCAAGACTGGAAAGAGATAATTTTGACATTAAACAATCTTAATTTTTAATTTTAAGACCCTAACGTTAATTTGGGTTTATTGGGTTAAAAAGTAGTTACTGTTAACTATGCCTTAATAAATTTTAAGAATTAACGATTATAAAAATTTTTTAGTTATTAAATTTATACTAAACTTTAGAAGTAAATACTTTTGAAACTTATAAAAACTTAAAGGAATACAAAATTTTATTTGATTTATTGAAGTGGACATACCCAAAATTCAATGGTACCCAGGCCATATCGCAAAAGCAGAAAAGAAATTATCTAAAGTTATCAATAAAGTAGATTTAGTTATAGAAGTTAGAGATGCACGAATTCCTTTGTCAACAGGCCATCCACACTTAAATAAATGGATAAATAATAAAAAACATATTCTTGTTATTAATAGATCAGACATGATCTCACCTAATACAATCAATAGTTGGAATAAATGGTTTAATGCTAAAGATCAATATCCTCTTTGGTGTGATGCTAAAAGAGGAATAGGTATTCAAGAAATTTGCAAGTCCGCCAAAGAGGCTAGGTCTTCAATCGACGATAGAAGAATCTCTAGAGGAATGCGAATTAGGCCGATCAGAGCCCTTACACTTGGTTTTCCAAACGTAGGTAAGTCAGCATTAATTAATAGAATTGCAAAAAAAAGAGTTGTAGATAGTGCTAGGAAAGCAGGCGTGACTCGTAATTTAAGATGGATAAAATTAGAAAGTGGTATAGATCTGCTAGATGCTCCTGGTGTTATACCTCCAAATATAGAAGATCAAAAATCAGCACTTAATCTTGCTCTATGTGACGATATTGGTGAAGCTGCTTATGAAATAGAGAGTGTCGCAATCGGATTTATCAAAATTATATCCACTCTCAACAAAGATAAAAATGCGAATATCTCAATAAAACAAATATCTAATAGATATGGATTTGATATTGCAAAAGGCTTTGAGAATCCTTCTGCTTGGATCGACGAAGTAGCTGCAAAACATACCTCAGGCGATAAGAGAAGAATGTCACTTAAATTATTGGAGGATTATAGAAATCAAATGCTTGGTAAAATTGCTTTAGAAGTCCCAAAATGGAATTAAATAATCAAAATTCTTTCGGCATTGGAGAAGGTGAGCTTATAGAAATTATTTATGAGCTGCCTCTTCCTATGAGGCTAGACAGATGGTTAGTAAGTAAAAGACCAGAACAAAGTAGAGCAAGAATTCAACATTTTATAAATTCTGGTTTAGTACTTGTAAACTATAAGACCGCGAAATCAAAGACCCCATTAAAGAATGGCGACAATGTTCAAATATGGATGCCTCCTCCAGAACCTCTTATTTATTTGAAACCTGAAAAAATGGATTTAAAAATCCTTTTTGAAGACGAGCACATCATAGTAATCAATAAACAATCAGGACTAATTGTTCATCCAGCCCCTGGACACAAATCTGGAACTTTAGTTAATGGATTACTTTTTCACTGTAATGATCTACCCGGAATTAATGGGAAACTAAGACCTGGTATTGTTCACAGATTAGATAAAGACACTTCAGGATGTATGGTGGTAGCAAAAAGCCAAGAGGCATTAGTAAATCTCCAGAAACAAATTAAAGAAAAAATAGCATCACGCGAATATATTGCAGTAATTCATGGAGCACCTAATTCAGAAGAAGGCCAAATAGTGGGGCACATTGGGAGAGATAAATTAAATAGATTGAAATATAAAGTAGTTGAAGAAAATTCAGGAAGGTATGCCTGTACCTATTGGAAATTAGAAGAAAGATTTGGCAATTACTCACTAATGAGTTTCAAATTAGATACAGGGCGAACGCATCAAATAAGAGTTCACTGCGCTCACATTAATCATCCAATTGTGGGTGATCCGTTATATGGAAGATGTAAAAAACTACCATGTAAATTAGAGGGTCAAGCTTTGCACGCTATTAAGCTTGGACTTATACATCCAATAAATGGTAAAGAAATGATATTTGAAGCAGAATTACCATTAGATTTTCAAAAATTACTAAGTCTTCTTAAAGTTAAATCAGATTTAAAGAGGAATTAATAAGGGATTTTGTATATTTGTTTTGAGTTTTAGTGAAAATTGTAGAACTTTCACCTTCATCAACTATCTTTCCTTCATTCATAACTAGTAACCTATTACAAAATCTTTTAGCAATTCCTAAATCATGAGTAATAAAGATAATCGTTAAATTCATTTTTTCTTGCAAGACTCTAAGTAATTCAAGAATCTCTATTTTTACTGAAGCATCTAACATATTTACGCTCTCATCACAAATCAAAATTTTTGGTTTCAACAATAGTGCCCTTGCTAGTGAAATTCTTTGTAACTGACCACCAGATAATTGACTAGGATAAGAATTAAAAAAATCATTCTTTAAGGGAAGATTTAAATTTCTAAACATTAATTTTATTTCCTTTTCAATTTTTCTTTTATCTGAAATTTCTTGAATAAAAAATATATCTTCCAAAATATTTTTAATTGTCATTTTCGGATTCAAACTTGAAAAAGGATCTTGAAAAATAATTTGCATATTATTGGTATTTTTACAAGACTTATTTTTTTTCGATGCATGATTTTTATCATAAATTTTTATTTCACCACCCCTTACTTTCAGAAGTCCAATTAAAGCCCTACATAATGTACTTTTACCGCTGCCTGAAGAACCAACTATTCCAAGAGTCTCATTCTTATATAATTTGAAACTAACTTCATTTAAAGCCTTATTCCATTTATTCACAAAAATTGAAGAATTTGATTTATACCAATGTCTTAAGTTATTTACCTCTAGGACTACCTCCTCTCCAACATTATTTCTTCTATTTGGTTCT
>CACOFO010000001.1 GCA_902626435.1 uncultured Prochlorococcus sp. | reverse complement strand
CTGTTTTTATTGTATTGATTGGAAGATTTATCACAGCAACTGAATAAATTATTAAATACTAAACTATTAAAAAAATGAGCGACTTTCAAAAATCATTCTCAGAATCAACAAGTTCTATCAAGTTTGATGAAAAATACAGAGATAATTCTGTTCAGCCACATGATATTGGTGTTGCAGATCAATGGGCAGTAAAAACGGTTGATGATCCTTGTGTTGGGAATTTAGCTACACCAGTTAATAGTGGCTATTTTACAAAAGCTTTTATTAATAATTTGCCTTTTTATAGAGAAGGTATTTCTCCAAATTTCAGAGGTTTAGAAACTGGAGCTGCTTTTGGTTATCTCTTATATGGCCCTTTTACTATGACTGGCCCACTAAGAAATTCTGAATTTGCTTTAACTGCAGGGCTACTCGCAGCTATAGGAGCGGTGCATATTATGACAGCACTTTTAGTTCTATATAATGCTCCCGGTAAAGCTCCTAATGTTCAACCTCCTGATGCGACTGTTAATAATCCACCAAAGGACTTATTTACAAGAGCTGGTTGGGCTGATTTTACAAGTGGATTTTGGCTAGGAGGCTGTGGGGGAGCAGTTTTTGCTTGGCTACTTGTTGGGACATTACACTTGGATACCATAATGCCAATCATTAAAAATATTTGGACTGCTGGTTAATTCCTCAATATCAAAGAATAAGCAATATTTAAAATTTAATTTAAAATTGCAAAGTGAGCTCTACTTACTAACGTATTGTTCTATCCCATCTATAATTTCTAACTACTCTTCCTGCAGAAATTAGTTTTGATTTATAATGCAATGAGATTTTATCATTAGACCGTTTTAGGGTATCTAAGCCTATACCATTTCTGCCAAAATCCTTTCCAGAGCTATGGTAATATAATCCATCCCCTTTGTAGATTCCAATGTGATCACATTTTTCTTCATTTCCAAAAAATAAAAGATCACCTGGTTGTAGAGCTAAATAAGATTCTTTGAAATAAAAAAGATGTTTACAAAAACTTTTTATTTGATAAGAGTCTCGAGGTATATGAATATTATGTTTTAAAAAAGCAGTCTGAATTAATCCAGAACAATCAAAATGTGGACCTAATGTGCCTCCCCAAAGGTATTCATTATTTAACTTAGCTTGATCTTTGATCCACTTTAAAATTGAGGTAATTTTATCGTCTATAAAGAAATGTTCATTTTTTAAACTTTTAGTTTTTCTTAATTCGTATTTCTCAATAATCAATTCATCTAAATTTATCCAACAGATGTAACCATCTTCATATAGTTGAACAAGAATTCTTGAAAGTTTATGGTTATGTTGATAAATATTTGGATAAAGTAGCCTAAAAATTCTATTTTTAAATATTTCAGTTATTAATTTATCTTCTGTTTCATTTTGATATCCAGAAATATTAACTTTTAATTTCCACCAAATAGTTTTTGAAAAATTAGTTTGCTTAAATAGTGAGATAGGATTTTTATTATTTTCCATACTATGTCCTTTTACTATTTAAGTGAAGAGATGGGTCTAGCCTTAAATGATATCTTAGGGAGAGTATGCTCTTATAATAAAGATTTTTCAAGAGAAGATATTGCTATAACTTGGATTAATTATAAAAGTGAAAATAAAAGAGTATTTAAAGGTTTTGGAACTGGTATTAATAATAAAAAAATGTTCTACCCTGCCAGCATAGTCAAGTTGGTTTATGGCCTTGCTGCATTTTATTGGATTAAAAAAGGAAGTTTATTATTATCAGATGAAATAATTGATGCTGTAAGGAAAATGCTGTCTTTCTCAAGTAACAATGCAACAAGCTTCTTAATTGATTTACTTACTGGAACAACAAGTGGACCTTGTATTGAAGGCGAATTATGGGAAAATTGGAAATATCAAAGAAATATAATAAACGATTGGCTACATGATTTACATTGGGACGAATTGAGTGATATAAACTGTTGTCAGAAGACTTGGGATGATGGACCATTTGGTCGTGAAAAAGAATTTTACGGACTTGATAATAAAAATAGAAATGCCATGAATTCTGATTCAGCTGCTCGGGTTTTGGAGGAAATTATGATTCATATTGACTATCAAAAAAATGATTTAAATTTACGAAGTTTTTTAAAAAGAAATTTAAATAAAGTTTTTCTCAAGAACGATGCTCTTAATCAAATAGATGGTTTTTTGGGTGCAGGATTACCAGAAAGCATTAATCTTTGGAGTAAAGCAGGCTTAATGTCTGAAGTTAGACATGATTCTGCTTGGTGGACTAATAGTCAATCTCTGCATACATTATTGGTTATTTTTTGTAATGGAGAAAATTATTCTAAAGATACTTCCTTCTTACCATTAATAGCAAAAGAAGTATATGAATTTAACAAGAAACATTTTATTCACGACTAAAGTAAATCGTCTAGACAATTAGAATCTAACCTGTCAGTATAGGCTTCATAAGGTAACATCATTACTTCCTCAAAATCTAAGTCATTCATTATCCATTCTCGATATTCTGCTAATAAGCTATTTCTATCTCCATTATCTAATTCATAAATTCGCAATGCTGTATCTTTAAAATTTTCTTTAATAAGATTTTCAAGTTCGTTTTTTTTCATATTACTTACCTTCTTCATCTAAGATTACTCTTCTAATAGTTGATAAGGCTATTCCTGTTTGTGCTCTGATTGATCGATATGAATAGCCTTCGTCACGCAATCTAATTACTAGAGATTCCTTTAAAGTACTTATCTTGGGCCTCCCTCCCAAATTATTCCCATTTAATCTTCTTTTTAAAAAGTTTTCTCTTTTTCTTTCTTTTAGGCACTCATTATCTAAATTATTTAATTCACATAAAATATTAAAGATTAAAGATGATGCGTTTGGAGAATCTTTATTGGTAAAAAAACCAGATAAAGTTCGTAACTGGACATCTTGATTTAAAAGTCTATTTATGACTACTATACATTCATTTCTATTAGAAAATGCCCGATCCAGTTTGGTTAAGACTAATTCATCTCCTTTAGATAAAGCTTTTAAAGCTTTTTGGAATTCGGGCTTTATTTCTGAATCAAGACTCAAGATTTCAGAAAATATTAAATTGCAACCTTCATTTTTTAAGAATTGTATTTGTTCCTCTAGGTAAAAACTTTCATTATCAATTGCTCTAGCATATCCTATAGATTTTTTCTTTTTATTCTTCTCAGATAAAAGAGAGCTCTTTCTTTTGAAATGAAAAGACAAAGTATTAAAAGATATATTTTTTACTGTATCAAATACCCCAAAAAAAAACAATAAATAGAACAATTAAAACACTATAATAATTATAATTTTTGGATGAAGAGATTTTATTATAATGTTTTTTTACTGTATTAAAAAATACGTTCTAAAAAATGTTCTATTATGATTATAGAACATAAAGATTTCTTTTTCATTATTTAATAAAAGCTGAATAAACAATATTTTTCTTGACTACAGAAGAATTTAAATAGTAAAAAAACGAAATGTTGATTAAAATTTATTTAGATGAAACTGATCAAAGTAATTTGACAAGTATTTCCAAAAATGCGGCAACAAAACCAGAGTGGTTAAGGGTAAAGGCTCCTCAATTTGAGAGGATAGGTAATACCGCGAATTTATTAAGTGATTTAAAATTAAATACAGTTTGTCAGGAAGCAAGCTGTCCAAATATTGGAGAATGTTTTGCAAGTGGTACTGCGACTTTTTTAATAATGGGTCCAGGTTGTACTAGAGCATGTCCATATTGCGATATTAATTTTGATAGATCTAAAAGAGATCTAGATCCAACTGAACCTCATCGTCTTGCAGAGGCTGTTTCCAGGATGAATCTCAAACACGTTGTCATTACATCAGTAAACAGAGATGATCTTGATGATGGTGGGGCATCGCAGTTTTTTCAATGCGTTTCGGAAGTGAGAAAAAAATCTCCAGAGACAACCATTGAACTATTAATCCCTGATTTATGTGGCAACTGGAAAGCGCTTGAATTAGTTTTAGATTCAAAACCAAATGTCCTGAATCATAATATTGAAACTGTAAAAGGTTTATATAAGAAAGTAAGGCCTCAAGGCAATTATCAAAGAACTTTAGATTTACTCAAACGCACAAGAGAATATTTTCCTAGTGTTTATACAAAATCCGGCTTTATGTTGGGATTAGGCGAAAGTGATGATGAGGTTTTAAATCTTCTTTCTGATTTGAGAAATCATTTTGTAGATATAGTTACTATTGGTCAATATTTATCTCCTGGCCCAAAACATTTGCCTGTTCAAAGATTTGTGAGTCCTCCAAAATTTAATTACTTCAAATTGTTTGGAGAAGATAATCTTGGTTTTATGCAAGTAGTAAGTTCTCCTTTAACGCGAAGTAGTTATCATGCTGAAGAGATTCAAAAATTAATGAAAAAATATCCAAGATAAGAGGATTATTCTTTAGAAATATCAATCCATTCACTCAATTTCCAATTAACAATTTTATTTTTAATCATTGGATCTTCCTTAATTATTTTTAGTGCCTCTTTATATGTTTTTACCTCAATCATCAAAAGACCTCCGGCTCCAGGCTTCTTAATTTCATTTACTAAGAATCCACTTTTTATATTTACTCCAGCTTTTTTTAATTCTTTTATCCACAATATATGCTCATCTACGATTTTATTTTTAAATTTTTTATTACTAATAAATTCCTTTTTAATAATTTCTGTTTTAACAAAAATCGGCATTTAATGATTTTATAATCCAAGCATTTCTTTTTCACTTGGAGGTACGATTACTTTGAATAAAGTTTTAAAATTAATCCAATCTTTAAGAATATGAGCTGCTTTAGGACTTTGCGTTTTGTCATGGTAATCATTAATTATTTCTAATAAAAGTTCTTCTTGTTTTAGTGTCTTAATTTCATAGATGCTTACTATTTCTCTATTAACCTTTTTCTCTAAATCATTTTTTTCATCAAGTATAAATGCTACGCCCCCAGTCATTCCTGCTCCGATATTTCTTCCAATGGCGCCAAGAATTACAATTTTGCCCCCGGTCATATATTCACAGCAATGATCTCCTGCTCCTTCAGTTACAGCTACTGCACCACTATTTCTTACGGCAAACCTTTCGCCTGATTTACCCAACGCATATAAATTTCCTCCAGTAGCGCCATAGAGACAAGTATTGCCCAAAATGACTTGCTCAGAGGAGTTCTTATCTACTCTAGGCGGAGTTATGGTTACCATACCTCCATTCATCCCTTTGCATACATAATCATTTGCTTCTCCAATTAATTTAATAATCATTCCTTTTAATAAAAACGCTCCAAAGCTTTGACCTGCATGACCTTTGAAAATTAGATTAATTGCGCCCTCAAAGCCCTTATTTCCATAACGCTGAGCAAGCTCTCCTGAAATTTTTGCACAAACACTTCTATCGGTATTTTTGATTTCAATTTTTTTACTAAATTCTCCTTGATTAGTAATCGCTTCTATGAATTGAGCATCTATTAAAAGCGAGTCTTCTAACACAGTTCCATTACTATGAGCATTGTTTGAATGTTTAATCCATGATCTATCTTCATAGCTAATTTCGTTGTTAACAAGAGAAGTTAGATCGATATTTTCCGTTTTAGGCAGACTAATATTTCTTGTGGTCAGAAATTCTTTGTTACCAATTATTTCTTCCATTGTTTTGACACCAATGGTACTCAATATTTGTCTTATTTCTTCGGCAATATAGATAAAAAAGTTAACAACGTTATCTGGTAAACCTTTGAACCTTTTTCTTAATTCTTCTTTTTGTGTTGCTACCCCAACGGGGCAAGTATTTTTATGGCAAACTCGTGCCATAACGCATCCTTCGGCAATCATTGCTACGGATCCAAATCCATATTCTTCTGCGCCTAAAAGAGCTGCAATGACGACATCCCATCCTGTTTTAAGCCCACCGTCTGTTCTTAAAATTACTCTGCCGCGCAGTTTATTATCAAGAAGTGATTTATGTACCTCTGCTAAACCAAGTTCCCAAGGCAATCCAGCGTGCTTAATGGAGCTCAAGGGAGAAGCACCAGTTCCTCCATCATGGCCAGAGATTTGTATAACATCTGCGTTTGCTTTGCTTACACCCGCAGCTATAGTTCCAATACCAATTTCAGAAACAAGTTTCACACTTACTTTTGCCTTAGGATGAACCTGATGAAGATCATGAATCAGTTGTGCTAAATCTTCAATTGAGTAAATATCATGATGCGGAGGTGGAGAAATTAAAGCCACGCCAGGCTTACTATTCCTAAGTTTTGCTATGTAGGAATCGACTTTTGGACCAGGAAGTTGCCCGCCTTCCCCTGGCTTTGCCCCTTGGGCCATTTTAATTTCAAGTTGTTTACCACTTCGAAGATATTCAGGTGTGACTCCAAATCTTCCTGAGGCGATTTGCTTTATAGCAGAGCAAGCCGTATCTCCATTTTCTAGACCTTTTATAAATGGCAAAGTCGCTGATTGAGTATTTTCATCAATATCATTTAAAACATTAAAACGAGCTGGATCTTCTCCCCCTTCACCACTATTACTTTTTCCACCAATTCTATTCATTGCAACTGCTAAAACTTCATGAGCTTCTCTTGATAAAGCACCTAAACTCATTCCTCCTGTACAAAACCGTTTGCAAATTGATTCAACACTTTCAACTTCACTTATTGGTATGCTTTCCCTCTCGGAATCTATTGTCAGTAGGTCTCTTAGAGCAGTTGTTGGCCTCTTACTAATAAGTTCTTTGTACAATTTGAAGTGGTCATAACCTGGCCCTTGTTTTACAGCAGAATGCAGTGCCTTTGACATTTCAGGATTATTTGAGTGATATTCCCCATAATTTCTGAATTGCACAAATCCTAGAAATTCGAGTTTTTTTAGGTCAATTTCTGGATAAGCTTTTGTGTGAATTGAGATTGATTCATTAGCTAATTCCTTTAAAGTGATTCCAGCAATTCGACTTGTTGTCCCATCGAAACCAAGGTTGATTAAATCGGAGCCTAAACCTACCGCTTCAAAAATCTGAGCACCGTGGTAACTAGAAAGCAGTGAGATTCCAATCTTAGAAAGTATTTTCCGTAAGCCATCCTCTAAAGCTTTTTTAATGTTGGTCTGAACCTGATCTGTTGATAATGAATCAATTTTTTTGCTATCTATTAGTTTTTGAGTCTTAGGATGTTTTAACCAGTGTCTTCCTGATTCAAATATTAGCCAAGGACAAACAGCGCTAACCCCATATCCAATCAGGCATGCTAAGTGATGAGTACTCCAACATTGACCAGTCTCAATAATTAGGGAGGCTTTTAATCTTATTTCTTTTTTAAGAAGGTAATGATGAATTGCACCTACAGCTAATAGAGGGGGAATAAAACTTTTTGTTGAGCTTAATCCTTTATCAGAAATAATGATTAAAGCGCATCCATTATTAACTGCTTTTTCACTTTGCTCGCAAATATCATTTAATTTACCCTCAAATCCTTTGATTCCTTGGTTTATTTCAAACAAGGTTGAAATTGTTTGAGATTTAATTTCTGATTCTTTGATAGAGAATAATTCTTCTTCATTGAGGATTGGACTTTTAAGATGAATAAAATGCTTACCATCTTTGACTTTAAAAGGAGAACATCTTTCTCCAAGATGCATTTCAAGACTCATCACAAGTTTTTCACGAAGAGGGTCTATTGGAGGATTAGTTACTTGGGCAAATCTTTGCTTGAAATAGTCATATAAGATATGTGGTTTCGATGAAAGCACTGCTAATGGGATGTCGTCGCCCATGCAATAAGTAGGCTCTTTAGCTAATGAAGCCATTGAATCTAGGATAAGATCATTATCTTCAGCTGAAAACCCGTACGCGGTTTGTTGTTGTAACAACTCAAGGTCTTTTAATTTGCAGTCTTTAATCCATTCATTATTTATGATTTTTATGGCTCTATTACTAAGGAGATATTTATAATTATGCCTTTGAGCTGCTTCAGATTTAACCTCCCAATTTCTAAGGATTCTACTTTGATGAAAATCAACTGCCAACATTTGTCCTGGTCCTAATCGACCTTTTTCTATTACTCTCTCTTCTTCGAGATCTACCACTCCTGTTTCGGAACCCATTATTACAAAACCATCATTTGTTATTGAATATCTTGCTGGTCTTAAACCATTTCTATCAAGAGTTGCTCCTACAAAATTACCATCTGCAAATACAATGAGAGCAGGTCCATCCCAGGCTTCTTGTAAGCTTGCAGAATACTCATAAAATGCTTTAATATCTTGTCTTTTTTCAAGTTCTGGTTGATCTCTAAATGCTTCAGGAACAAGTTTTAATAATGAATCAGTTATCGGTTGGCCTGAGCGAATATTAATTTCAAGAGTCGCGTCAAGATTTGATGAATCACTTTTGTTTACATCTACTATTGGCTTGATGTCATTAGATAATTCTCCCCAAAAATCATCTATATGAGTCTCTGAAGCTCTGGCCCAGTTGATATTGCCTAAGAGAGTATTAATTTCGCCATTATGCCCTAAAAATCTCATGGGTTGAGCTAGCGGCCATTTAGGAAGTGTATTAGTGCTAAATCTACGATGATAAACAGAAAATGAAACTTTAAAATTCTCTTCTTTTAAATCTTGATAAAATTCAGATAATATTTCCGAACGAACCATACCTTTATAAACAACTGTTTGAGAACTGAGTGATGCAAAATAAAATTCACAATCCGCAACATCATTTTTAAAAGTTTCTCTAGTTTTCTTTTCAATTATTTTTCTTAATTGGAACAAAAGCCTCTCAATATCTTGATGATCTTTTTTAGCTATGAATAAAATCCACTGACAGATGAACGGAGCATTTGCCTTGGCTAAAGGGCCTAGGATTTCATTATTAACTGGCACTGTTCTCCAAGCTGTTTTGCAGACTCCTAATTTTTCTGCTTCCTTATCACATATTGATTTACATTCTTCAATTTTTTCTTTTTTATTAGGCATAAAAACCATGCCTAAACCTCTATTAAAGTTTTGTTGAATTTTTAGATTCATTTCCTCTTCTAGGTACTCCCATGGAATTGAACATAATATGCCTGCTCCATCTCCTGAATCACTATCTCCTCCACAACCTCCTCTATGCTCCATGCAGTTAAGACCTTTCAAGGATTGTTTAAGGATCCAGTTGCTTTCTATTCCTTTGATATTTGCTATGAAACCAACTCCACAAGCATCTTTCTCACCAATTATTCCATTAGGGGAATAACTATCTTGATATGGCCCAACGATTCTTTTGATACTCTCTCCCATAGATTATTTAATTCTATTTAGTTATTTATGTATTCCTATTATAAAAATAAATATAAAAATAAATCTAAAGATAATGAATATTTACCAAAGAATTTTAATATAATAAATTTTTCAAAATTTTTAAAAAAATATGATTAAAAACTTTTAGTTGGTGCTCGTAAAAGGTTATGATGGGTAAAGTTTATTTTTATTTAAATATAATAGATGCCCACCATCTCACAACTAATAAGTTCAGAAAGAAAAAGTCTGACTAGGAAAACAAAATCTCCTGCATTAAAAGCTTGCCCTGAGAGAAGAGGTGTATGTACTAGAGTTTATACATCAACACCCAAAAAACCTAATTCAGCTTTGAGAAAAGTTGCGAGGGTTAGATTAACTTCAGGTTTCGAAGTAACAGCTTACATCCCTGGGATTGGACATAATTTGCAAGAACACTCAGTTGTATTACTTAGGGGAGGAAGAGTTAAGGATTTGCCAGGAGTTAGATATCATATAATAAGAGGAACATTAGATACGGCTGGAGTCAAAGATAGACGTCAATCCAGATCTAAGTATGGAGCAAAAGCTCCAAAAGATTAATTTGTAACTATCACTTTTTTAAAACATGTCACGTCGTAATGCTGCAGTAAAAAGACCGGTTCTTCCAGATCCTCAATTCAATAGTCGTCTTGCTTCAATGATGATTTCTAGATTAATGAAACATGGGAAAAAATCTACAGCTCAAAGAATATTGTCTGATGCTTTTTCTTTAATAAGCGAAAGAACAGGTGGGAATGCAGTCGAATTATTTGAAACAGCCGTAAAAAATGCTACTCCTCTTGTTGAGGTAAGAGCTAGAAGAGTTGGTGGTGCAACATATCAAGTACCTATGGAAGTTCGTCAAGAGAGGGGTACAGCTATGGCGTTAAGATGGCTTGTTACATTCTCACGTGCAAGGAATGGCAAAAGTATGTCTCAAAAACTTGCTGGTGAATTGATGGATGCTGCAAATGAAACTGGTAGTGCAGTTAAAAAAAGAGAAGATACTCATAAAATGGCTGAAGCTAATAAAGCTTTTGCACATTACAGATATTAATTTCATCAAAAAGGTACTTAAGTAGTTTATTATTATAAAAGTTTACTTTTAGGGTGAACTATTCTTATCAAAAATTATTTTATTTGGAGCTTTAAAATTGGCACGCGACTTTCCCCTAGAACGAGTAAGGAACATAGGTATAGCCGCTCATATCGATGCAGGGAAGACTACAACGACCGAAAGAATTTTGTTTTACTCAGGTGTAGTTCACAAGATAGGTGAGGTTCATGATGGTGCTGCCGTAACAGATTGGATGGCTCAAGAAAGAGAAAGAGGAATAACTATTACTGCCGCTGCAATATCGACCAGTTGGCAAGATCACAGAATTAATATTATTGATACTCCTGGACACGTTGATTTCACTATCGAAGTGGAAAGATCAATGAGAGTTTTGGATGGAGTGATAGCTGTATTTTGTGCTGTTGGCGGAGTTCAGCCTCAATCTGAAACAGTTTGGCGTCAAGCAGATAGATACTCTGTCCCAAGGATGGTTTTTGTGAACAAAATGGACAGGACTGGTGCAGACTTTCTAAAAGTTAATAAACAAATTAAAGATCGATTAAAAGCCAATGCACTCCCAATTCAGCTACCTATTGGAGCTGAAGGTGATCTTACAGGCATTATTGATTTAGTTGCAAACAAAGCATATCTCTATAAAAATGACTTAGGCACTGATATTGAAGAAGCGCCAATTCCATCTGAAATGGAGGATGAAGCTTCCGAGTGGAGATCCAAGTTAATGGAGAGTGTTGCAGAAAATGATGAAGAGTTAATAGAAATATTTCTCGAAACAGGAGAATTATCTGAAGAACAACTTAAAAAAGGCATTAGGGAAGGAGTTTTAAAACATGGATTAGTTCCTGTATTGTGCGGTTCAGCTTTTAAGAATAAAGGAGTCCAACTTGTTTTAGATGCCGTTGTCGATTACTTGCCAGCACCAGTTGACGTAAAACCAATACAAGGTGTTTTACCAAGTGGTAAAGAAGATGTAAGGCCTTCAGATGATGATGCGCCTTTTAGTGCCCTAGCTTTTAAAGTGATGTCAGACCCTTATGGGAAATTAACTTTCGTAAGGATGTATTCTGGTGTTCTTTCAAAGGGCAGTTATGTTATGAATTCTACTAAAGATGCTAAAGAGAGAATTTCTAGATTAGTAATTTTAAAGGCTGATGAAAGAGAAGAAGTTGATGAATTAAGGGCTGGTGATTTGGGTGCTGTATTAGGTCTCAAGAATACAACAACTGGTGACACTTTATGTAATACAGAAGATCCTATAGTTTTGGAGACATTGTTTATCCCAGAACCAGTTATTTCAGTCGCTGTTGAGCCAAAAACTAAAGGGGATATGGAAAAATTATCCAAAGCCTTAACTGCTTTATCAGAAGAGGATCCAACCTTTAGGGTCAGTACTGATCCCGAAACCAATCAAACTGTTATCGCTGGAATGGGTGAGCTTCACCTAGAAATCCTTGTTGACAGAATGTTGAGGGAATTTAAAGTTGAAGCTAATATCGGGGCTCCTCAGGTTTCTTATAGAGAGACTATTAGGTCTAGTTCTAAAGGTGAAGGTAAATATGCAAGACAAACAGGAGGAAAAGGTCAATATGGACATGTAATTATTGAAATGGAACCTGCTGAAGTTGGTAAAGGTTTTGAATTTGTTAATAAAATTGTTGGTGGAGCTGTACCGAAAGAGTACATTGGTCCAGCATCTAATGGAATGAAAGAGACCTGTGAATCAGGGGTTCTTGCCGGTTATCCACTCATTGATGTAAAAGTAACACTAGTCGATGGTTCATTCCACGATGTAGACTCATCTGAAATGGCCTTCAAAATTGCAGGTTCCATGGCATTCAAAGACGGGGTTAAAAAATGCAATCCTGTCCTTCTAGAGCCTATGATGAAAGTTGAGGTCGAAAGCCCTGACGACTTTCTTGGATCTGTAATTGGTGATCTCTCCTCTAGGAGAGGTCAAGTGGAAGGACAATCTGTTGATGATGGATTGTCTAAGGTACAGGCCAAAGTGCCCTTAGCCGAAATGTTCGGTTATGCCACTCAACTCCGATCAATGACTCAAGGTCGGGGTATATTTTCAATGGAGTTCGCAAATTATGAGGAAGTTCCTCGTAATGTTGCTGAAGCTATCATTTCCAAGAATCAGGGCAACTCCTGATCTCTAAACTAAAACACTCTTAAATCCTCGATTCTTTAATTTAACATGGCTCGCGAGAAGTTCGAAAGGAACAAACCACATGTCAACATAGGTACTATTGGCCATGTTGATCATGGAAAAACAACACTTACTGCTGCTATTACAAACGTATTAGCCAAAAAAGGTCAAGCTCAGGCTCAAGACTATGGAGACATTGATGGTGCTCCTGAAGAAAGAGAGCGTGGCATCACTATCAATACAGCTCACGTCGAATATGAAACTGAAGGTAGACATTATGCCCATGTTGATTGCCCAGGACATGCTGATTATGTAAAAAATATGATTACAGGGGCCGCTCAAATGGATGGAGCAATTCTAGTTTGCGCAGCTACTGATGGTCCAATGGCTCAGACAAAAGAGCATATCCTTCTAGCTAAACAGGTTGGAGTCCCTGCTCTTGTAGTGGCTCTCAATAAGTGCGATATGGTCGATGACGAAGAAATTATTGAACTTGTTGAAATGGAAATAAGGGAACTATTAGACAGTTATGATTTCCCTGGTGATGATATTCCTATAGTTCAAGTTTCCGGTTTAAAAGCTCTTGAAGGAGATTCTACTTGGGAATCAAAAATTGAAGAATTAATGAAAGCTGTTGATGCTAGCATTCCTGAACCAGAAAGAGAAGTTGATAAACCCTTCTTGATGGCAGTTGAAGATGTTTTCTCAATTACCGGTAGAGGAACTGTGGCTACTGGAAGAATTGAGAGAGGTAAAGTTAAGGTTGGAGAAGAAGTTGAAATAGTTGGAATAAGAGATACAAGGGTAACGACTGTTACCGGAGTTGAAATGTTCCGTAAACTTCTTGATGAAGGTATGGCTGGCGATAATGTTGGTTTACTATTACGAGGTGTCCAGAAAGAAGACATTGAGAGAGGAATGGTACTTGTTAAGAAAGGATCCATCACTCCTCATACTCAATTCGAAGGAGAAGTTTATGTTCTAAAAAAAGAAGAGGGTGGTAGACATACCCCTTTCTTCGCAGGATATAGACCCCAGTTTTATATCAGAACAACAGATGTTACAGGTCAAATCACAGCATTTACATCTGATGATGGCTCTAATGTAGAAATGGTCATGCCAGGAGACAGAATTAAGATGACTGGTGAATTGATTTGTCCAGTAGCTATCGAGCAAGGTATGCGTTTCGCAATTCGTGAAGGTGGACGTACTATTGGTGCTGGAGTTGTTTCTAAAATTCTCAAATAATCTATTTGAATTTTATAATTTTAACCTCAATCACTTAAAATAGATTAAAGGCTAAGGGTCATTGTTAATCAATGACCCCCAACTAGAAGTTAATTTCAAATTATGACTGCATCAATTGCACAACAAAAAATAAGAATAAGACTTAAAGCATTTGACAGAAGAATGCTCGATTTATCATGCGATAAAATAATCCAAACTGCCGATACTACGTCTGCTTCAGCAATAGGTCCAATACCTTTACCAACAAAAAGGAAGATTTATTGTGTTCTAAGATCACCACATGTTGATAAAGACTCCAGAGAGCATTTTGAGACAAGAACTCATAGAAGAATAATTGATATTTATAGCCCTTCAGCAAAAACAATTGATGCTTTAATGAAGTTGGATCTTCCAAGTGGTGTAGATATAGAAGTTAAACTTTAAGTAAACCCGAAAAAGACATAAATTGATTAGTATAATTAAAAATAAATGAGGTTTAAATGGGAGAGCTCTCAGTAAGGGAATTACCTTTATTTCCTTTGCCAGAGGTAGTCCTTTTCCCTCAAGAAGTCCTGCCTCTACATATTTTTGAATCAAGATACAGAATCATGCTTCAAACAGTTCTAGAAACTGATTCTATGTTTGGAGTTATAAAATGGGATTCTACTACTAAAAATATAGCTAATGTTGGATGCTGTGCCCAAATAATAAAACATCAAACTGCAGAGGATGGGAGAAGCAATATTATTACTCTCGGACAACAAAGGTTTCAAGTTTTAGAAATCATTCGTTCAACACCCTTTTATTCAGCAATGGTAAGTTGGATTAGTGATGATAATGTTGATAACCTTCAAAAATTAGATTCTTTAAAAGATTCAGTAAAAGAAGCCCTTAGAGATGTTATTAATCTCACGGGTAAATTGACAAATACCCAGAAAAACCTTCCCGATAAATTACCTAATAATCCTATGGAATTATCTTTTTGGATTGGTGCTCATTTGGGTGGTCCAGTTGCTGAGGAACAGCAAAGACTATTAGAGGAAAGAAATACTTATACTCGATTACAAAGAGAATATCAAATGCTTGATAATACAAGAAAACAACTTGCAGCAAGAACTGCTTTGAAAGAAAGTTTTCCTGATATAAAAGAAAATTAAATGTTTGAATTTTTAGCACCCTTTTTTTTAATTTCTTTATTCCTTTTAGCTTGTTCTTTTATTTGGAGAATTACTGCTAGAAAATATATTTCTTCTGGTACTGTTGCATCAGCATATGATGCATGGACTCAGGATAAATTACTTGAGAGGTTGTGGGGAGAGCATATACATTTAGGTTTTTATCCTTCTGAAAATAAAAATATTGATTTTCGACAGGCTAAAGTTAAGTTCGTTCATGAGTTGGTAAAGTGGAGTGGTTTAGATAAATTGCCAAAAGGTTCCAGAATACTAGATGTTGGTTGTGGAATCGGAGGAAGTTCTAGGATTCTTTCAAAATATTATGGTTTTAATGTTACTGGAATTACAATTAGTCCTGCTCAAGTAAAAAGAGCTAGAGAACTTACTCCTGCTGGATTAAATTGTAACTTTCAGGTTATGGATGCATTGGATTTAAAATTTGAGGATGGCTCTTTTGATGGTGTTTGGAGTGTTGAAGCTGGTGCACACATGAATGATAAAACTAAGTTTGCAGATGAGATGATGAGAACTTTGAGACCAGGAGGTTATTTAGCATTGGCTGATTGGAACTCTAGAGATCTCAGGGAATTCCCTCCATCTTTTTTTGAGAATTTGGTTCTTAAACAATTACTTGAACAATGGGTTCATCCCAAATTTATTAGTATTAAAGAATTTGGTAATATTCTTAGAACTAATAAAAATAGTTCAGGAAAAGTTTTTCATGAAAATTGGAATATTTATACAAATCCTTCTTGGTACGACTCGATTATTGAGGGTATTAGAAGACCATTTGCAATTTTGTCTCTTGGCCCTTTGGCGATAGTTAAGTCTATTAGAGAGATTCCAACAATAGTTCTCATGAATTGGGCTTTTAGAAAAGGTTTAATGGAGTTTGGGGTTTATAAATGTAGAGGATAAATCAATTTAATTCGAAATTTTCAGAAAAATAATTTCCAAAATCTACAAATTTCTTACATAGTGGTTTAATATTATTTTTCAATTCAAGAAAATTTGCAATATTTTTTTCATTATCTAATTCTACATCAATATAAATTATGTATTCACCTAACTCTCTTTTGGAAGGTCTCGACTCTATTTTGCTCATATTAAATCCATAATTTGCAATATAATTTAAGGCTTTAATTAGAGCGCCTGGTCTATTTGATATTAGTGAGAAAGCAAAACTAGCAATGTTAGCTGAATTAGAATTAGATTTTTTACTTAATAAAATAAATCTAGTGCAATTACCTGGCACATCATTAATAGGAAAAGCTAATTCTTTAAGGCCTTCGATTTGAATTAATGATTTTGAACCAATAGCTGCTCTAAATTTACTGCCCTTGACCATGTTGACAGCTTCTGATGTTGAATTTGTTGGTAGAGGGATTGCATTTGGAAGATTTTCAGATAACCATTCTGAACATTGAGCTAATGCTTGAGGATGAGATAGTACTTCTGAAATATTTGAAAGTTCACCATCACTAATTAATGCATGTTTTATGGGTAAAACAATTGCTCTATTGATAAATATTTCGGGAAATTTCCATAGAGCATCTAAAGTCGCTGTAACTGGCCCTTCTACAGAATTTTCAATAGGAACTACAGCAGCATCACAATTGTTGTACGCTATCGATTTAATAACCGAATGTAACCCATTACATGGTACAAATATAGGTGTCTGAAAATTGGCAAGCTTTGATAATATATGAGCTGCTTTTTCTGCGAATGTCCCTTTAGGACCTAAATATGCAACTTGTTTGCGCATGATTAATCGAAAAAAAAAAAGAGATCAAATAAGCATTGGGGGAATATAAACAATGCTATTATCTTTTGATGCTAAACAGAAACTAAAGCTTTCTGTAACACGAAATAAAGAATATCTTCCTAAATATCTTTTGGAAGAAGAAAGAGTTGTTGGAGCGATGTTAGACTCCAAAAAATTAGTACCTGAAGGAGAAGGTAGATATAAGTATACAGTAACAAGTTTTAAGGTTTTTCAATTAGATATTAACCCTGTTGTTTCAATTGCGGTAGAAAATAAAGATGGAATTTTAAGAATGAGTGCCCTTGAAAGTACATTAGATGGTTTAGGGATAATAGATGACTTTAATCTTATTTTGAAAGCGAATTTAGAAGCAACTTCCATTGGATTAGAAGGAGAGGCGCTTTTAGGGGTATCTGTAAGTCAACCCCCTTTATTAAAATTTGTGCCAAAGAGAATTTTGGAATCTACCGGTCATTCGGTATTAAACGGGATTTTGTTGGGTATAAAGGCAAGAGTTCAGCAGCAATTAGTTAAAGATTTTTTAGATTGGTGTAGCTTAAATAAGCTTTGATTTTTTTAAAAAACTTTTTCTATGAAGATTAGTTATTCCATATTTTTTGATAATTGAAAGGTGCTCTCTTGTGCCATAGCCTTTATTTTTAAATATTAAGTAGCCTGAGTATTTTCTTTCTAACCTTTCCATTAGATTATCGCGAGATACTTTTGCAACTATGCTTGCTGAAGCTATTGATGTGAACTTAGAGTCTCCTGATACTATATTTTTCTGATTTCTATTCCATAGCCTTAAAAGTAAGGGGCCATCAATTATTATTTCAGATGGCTTCTGCTTTAATTTTTTTAAAGCTCTTATCATTGAAAGTTCTGTAGCAACTCTAATGCCGAACTTATCTATTTCTCTGGTAGAGGATTGCCCAATTCCATAATCTGAAGAGAGTAATAAAATTTTCGGCAAAAGTAATTTTCTTTTTTTGGGAGATAATTTTTTGCTATCCATCACTCCAAATTGTTTCAAAATAAATTTATTTTCTTCAGTTAATACGATAACTGCTGAGAAAACTGGACCAAAAACTGCTCCCCTGCCAACTTCATCTATGCCAACTTCGAGTACTTTATTCAATACTTGCTGAAGATCTTCTTCTTTTTTTTCTTGCATTTTTCATCTCATCTGCAATTTCAATTTCATCCTTTTTATCTATAAATGCAACCTCCTTAACCTCATGAGTTTTGTTTGTTGATTGATCTTTGGAATTTGCATTTGCTTCAATTTTAATATCAATATTTTCATCTTTAGATTTTGAGATTTTTTTAATTTGTTTTGCTTTTGTTTTTTTATTAGTTAAAGTTTTTTCTTGAACCTCATTATTTTCTTTTAAACGCACAAAATTATTGCTGGTAAGATATTCTTTACCTAACTTTATAAGTGGATTAATACCTAATTGACTGAAAACAATTTTTTCTTCATTAGTAAGATCAACAGTTATTATATTTTTTTCTTTTGAATTTAATGGGTTCAAATTATCATGACCAGTTTCTTTTTTATAAGAAGGGTTCTCCTTACTGCCTTCTTTGAGGTTAGGTAAATCCTTGTCAATTATTTTTTCTTGCTCATCAATTGTGTGAGGGGGATCTATATCTAAGGTTTTAAAACTGTTTTTTTTATTAGATTTATCCTCTATTTTTTTAAATGTTTGGTTAAGAATTTCGTGATTCAATTGATTTTCTACATATCCAGCACCATTGCAAGTAAAACATTTTTTACCGAATAATTCATATATATTTTGCCCTTGTCTTTTTCTGGTCAACTCAACTAAACCTAATTCAGTAAGCTGAGCTATTTGAGGCCTTGCAGAATCATCTTTTATTGCTGAAGTAAAATGTTCTAGTAGCTGAAATTGATCTCTTCTAGAGTCCATATCAATAAAATCTACTACGATAACGCCTCCAATATTTCTTAATTTCATTTGCCTTGAGATTTCAACTGCTGCTTCGCAATTCGTCCACAAAACTGTTTGTCTTGAGTTTGCAGATCTTGTAAATGATCCAGAGTTCACATCAATTACTGTAAGCGCTTCAGTTGGTTCAATGATGATATATCCTCCTGAAGGAAGATCAACTCTAGGTTGAAGAGCTTTTTGAATTGTTTTCTTTATTTCGTATTTCTCTAAAATATGTTGGTTTAAATCGTTATCGTGAAATTCAATGTCTAAATTAGATTGATAATTTATTAAAAAATCCTTTGCTCTTTCAACGGAAAATTTATTATCGATGATTATGCTTTTAGTTGATGATTTAATATGATCTCGCAAAATCTTAACAGAGAAATCATCATCTCTTTTTATTAAATTTGGGGGATTAGAAGTCTCGGAAACTTTTAATACATTTTCCCATTGTTGAATTAAGTTTTCTAAATCGTCGATAAGTAGTTCTTCTTTTATCGTTTCAGCCTCTGTTCTAAATAGTAAACCTGTGCTAGGCGGTTTTATTAAAACCCCAAGAGCTTTTAAGCGGCTTCTTTCCGTTTCTGTATTTATTTTTCTGGAAATATTTACTCCTTGACCATATGGCTGCAATATCAGGTACTTTCCAGGTATTGAAATACTTCCTGTCAGTCTAGGTCCTTTAGATCCTGTAGGTTCCTTCATTACCTGAACTAGAACTTTTTGTTTTGGTTCTAGTAATTCAGTTATTCCAAATGCTCCCTTTTTTAGTCTTAATGGACCAAGATCTGAAACATGAATGAACCCATTTTTATCACTTTCACCAATATTTATGAAAGCGGCATCAATTCCAGGAAGAACATTTTCAACTGTTCCTAAAAAAATATCGCCAATTTGATATTGACCTTGTGCGACGATTAATTCATCAACTCGATCATCTTTGAGTAGTGCTGCAATTCGAGACTGCTCAGCGATGATAATTTGCTGAGACATATAATTGATTATGAATGGTTTGAATTTTAAAAGTCATCTAAAGTAAGAGTTAAATTTTTATCTCTTAAGAAAGCAATTGTTTATAGCTAGTATTATGATTTTTTTAAAATTAATAAAGTTAATAGCAATTTAATTCTGCTATGTATAAAGCTTTAGACGATTTTTAAACTAATTGAAATTGAATTCATAGCTATGATTAATCCTAAATTTAAACATAACTACAATAATATTAACATCTAATTACCACTTAAGCACGTTGATCCATTATCCTAATATTGGTTAAATTTATTAATGCAAAGTGGTCAAAGTAAACGAAAATTATTTAAAACTCAAAGCCGGCTATTTATTTCCCGAAATTGCTAAAAGGGTAAAAATATATTCTCAATCAAATAATAGTTCAGACATAATTAAGCTTGGCATAGGCGATGTGACAGAACCATTACCAAAAGCGTGCAGAAATGCTATGGGTAACGCATTAGATGAAATGGGAACAGCCGAAGGCTTTAGAGGCTATGGACCAGAACAAGGTTATTCTTGGCTCAGAGAAAAAATATCTGATCATGATTTTATTTCGAGAGGCTGTAAAATCACACCTGAAGAAATCTTTGTTTCAGATGGTTCTAAATGCGATAGTAGCAACATTTTAGATATTCTTGGCAAAGATAATTCAATTGCTGTAACAGATCCTGTTTACCCTGTTTATGTAGATAGCAACGTCATGACAGGCAGAACAGGAAATGCTCTCATAAATGGCACTTATAAAGGATTGACTTATCTTGCAATAAATGAGGAAAATAACTTTCTGCCAGAACTTCCTAAAAATAAAGTTGATATTTTATATCTTTGTTTTCCGAATAATCCTACTGGAGCAACAATCAATAAAGAAGAATTGAAAAAGTGGGTTGACTATGCTCTTCAAAACAATTCTTTAATACTTTTTGATGCTGCTTATGAATCATTTATTCAAGATAAGAATATTCCTCATTCAATATATGAGATTGAGGGAGCAGAGGATTGTGCTATTGAATTTAGATCTTTTTCTAAGAATGCAGGATTCACAGGAGTTAGATGTGCTTTTACAGTAATACCTAAAAATCTTAAAGGCTTCAGCTCAACAAATGAGGAAATAGCCTTATGGCCGTTATGGAATAGGCGGCAATCTACAAAATTCAATGGAGTAAGTTATATCGTGCAAAGAGGAGCAGAAGCTGTATATTCTCTTGAAGGGAAGAAAGAAGTGAAAGGTTTAATTGATTTTTACATGGAAAATGCAAAAATTATGAAAAATAAACTTCAGACTGCGGGATATAAAGTTTATGGTGGGGACAATGCACCGTATATTTGGATCAAAGTACCTGATAAAATGACATCTTGGGACTTTTTTGATTTTCTTCTTCAAAAAGTTAGTGTAGTTGGCACACCTGGGAGCGGATTTGGATTATCAGGAGAGGGTTATTTTCGTTTATCAGCATTTAACTCACGATCAAATGTCCTTGATGCAATGGAAAGAATAATTAATATATAATTATAAACATAAAGTAGATTCAAGTAATTTAATGCTTTCTATAAAGTTGGAACAAAGTGTAAGTAATAATTCAGCAGTTATTGAGAAGAAACCTGCTGAGTTAAAAAATAAATCTCCAAAATATAAGGTTTTACTTCATAATGATCCAGTTAATTCCATGGAGTATGTAACTATTTCTCTTAGAGAAGTTGTTCCACAATTAAGCGAGCAAGATGCTATTTCCATAATGTTAGAGGCACACAATACCGGTGTAGGTTTGGTAATTGTCTGTGATTTAGAGCCAGCAGAATTCTATTCGGAATCATTAAAATCTAAAGGAATTTCTAGTTCAATTGAGAAAGAGGATTAATAACAATTTAGTTTATTATTTTGAATGAGCTAATTTCCTTTCTGATAAGGGACGAACATTTAAAGATTCTTTTAAGGAGGCCTTACCATATTCTCTTTCAAGGATATTTATAACCGTTTTACCAAATTCGTCATCTTTATTATCAAAAGCTTCTAAGCAAACTTCACCAAGTTTTTTACCTAAAGAACCTGGATTCCATAAAAGTTTTCTTGCTGTCCAAGGCATCATGCTCATTGGGTTATAGTTCGGCTTTAGAATTTTATGATCCAAGGCGTACTTTTCAAGAAGAGTATGAGGTTGTAGACCAATAAAGAATATAGCTGGGTCAACTGAGCCTTTCCCAAAAATATTTTCTAATTCCCTTTGATAAGCTATGGTTTGTCTTATTGTGCTTGGTGTTTCATCAAAAACATTAAATGAATAATTTACTGAAACATGATTCTTGAAACCTGATTGGACTAACATTCTGCAATTATTTAATACAGTTTCAAGGTCATACGCTAATCTCATTTTTCTCACAAGTTCTTGAGATCCAGAAGTGATACCTATTTCAAAATAACTCATACCTGTATCCACCATAAGCTGTGCTAGCTCAGCATCAATATTATCTGCTCTAATGTATGCAGCCCAGTTAATGTCGTTCCAGCCTTGATCTTTAATAGCTTGTAATAGTATTTTTGCATCTTTAATGTGTTTTTTTGCTGGAATAAACTGCGCATCAGTGAACCAAAATCCTCTAACTCCAAGATCATATAATTGCTTCATTTCTTTTATGACTTCATCAACAGGATTAACACGAACTCGTTTACCTTCTACAACTCCATAAACACAGAAACAACAATTATGAGGACAACCTCGTTTTGTTTGAACACCAACATAGTAATCTCCACCTTCTATATACCAATCGAATTCTGGCCATATGGATTTAATATATTTATAGTTACAAGCAGTTTTAATAGTACCCGAAGGTTCTTCATGTATTAATTTGTTACGAGGTTTCTGTCCCGCCAAATAACATCTTTCTTCTTCGATTGAATCATTCCTAATAATTTTCTCTATAAGATTTTCTCCCTCTCCAACAGAAATAACTGTTCCTTTTGGGAGTAGATTACCTAATTGTTCATAGAAAACACTAACAGCTCCGCCTCCTATTATTACTTTTACATCTTTGTTGTATTTTTGTGCTCTTTTAAGTCCCAACTTAACTAAAGAAGTATTTCTATATATTTCTCCATAATGAGATGCAATTAATTTTAATCCTCCCCAAGAACCTCTAATTTTTTTAAGGATATTTTTTGAATAAAAAACCTCGAAAGAGTTTTGAAGGGGATTTCCGCTTCTTCCGTCTACAGGTGCATAAATTTGTATATCTCTCCATGAAAAAATAATTAGATGGGGTCTAAATTGATCAATTTTTCTAGATAAGATTTTTGTAACTTTATTAGATGGAATTATTGCTAGATCAAGAAATTGTTGATTTATGATTGGAAAACATTTATGAATATGATCTACTAGGTAAATCGGCCCTATTGGAAATATTGGATTACATGGAAGTCTTACAGTAAGAATTTTCCCATAATGCTTTCTGTCGTAATTTTTTTTATTAGATTTTTTGAACTTGAAATTCATGTCATGAAATTCTTATGAATTTTATATTCACTAAGAATCTAACTACTTTATTACTAATTCGGCGAAATTGAAAAATCTTTAGAAAATACCTCTGAAAATTTACTTAAATTCAGATATCGGAAATGATATAAATCCAACAAACTTTGAGAAGTTTTAATCCATCAATCCATCTAGATATATTTGGTGCGCCTGATTTTCTAGCATAATATCTAACAGGATAATTAAGTATTTTTATATTGTTGTTAGCTGCCTCAAATATTATTGTGAAGTCTCCAAATGGATCAGATTTGGAATCCCAACTCCCATTTTGTTTCATCAGTTTAAAGAATTTTCTTGAAAAAACTTTTGTTCCACAAAGTGAATCTGATACTGGTTTATTTATGATAATTGATAAAAATATTGCAAAGAGTCTATTTCCTATATAATTAGCCCATCTCATTGCATTTTTTTCCATTGGGAAAGTTGTGCGGGCACAATTAATTAAAATATTTTCATTTTTAGTTGATTCCATAATTGCTGAAATACTGTCATCAATATCTACAGTGAAATCACTATCTATTATTGCTAGGGTTTCACCTTGAGAAATATTAAATCCTTCTACAACTGCATTTTTCTTCCCTTTAGAAGTTTGTTTTAAAAGAGATATCTTGAAGAAATCTGAATAATTTTCTTTTAACTCTTGCAGAATTTTATATGTATTATCTTTGCTATTCCCTTCTACAAATATAATTTCTAACTTATTAGGTATTTTTTTAAATTTATTCAGTGCATCTATTAGTAGTTGTTTATTGCCGGCTTCATTTCTTGCAGGAATTACAATTGATATTAAATGATTGGAAATATTTTCATCATATTTATAAAAAAATATTTCTAGTTCGTAGGCAAGTTGTTTTATTATGGGAAATTTGCGGAAAATATTTTTTAAAAATTGTGGAATTAGTTTGGTTGGCAAAGGTGTTAATTTTTTTGCTTTCCATCTAATAGACCTATAATTATAAATTTCTGCTAAAGATTCAATATCGCATAAAGTTATTCTTGCTTTGGTAGTGGTTTCTCTAAATACTCTTGAATCTAATCTTAGCCATCGAGTTATTGGCTCCCAAGTATTACCTCTTACTTTAATTGAAATAAATTGGTTATTATCCTTGAATAGTTGATGCAGTTTATTATTTGTTAAATTCCAACTATTAACGGATTTCATTACTTTATAAGGTTTGATCAAGCCACTTTAGTATATAAGGATTACTTACTTTTTTTTTATTAATTTCCAGGGATTTAAAATATGGTTTTCATATATAACTTCATAAGAATAATTGTTGTTATCTATTTCTTTGAATTCAGTTGACCATGCCAATTCTGATTTCTTTAATTGATCTATACTTTTTAAACCTTCACCTAATGTTGGAGTTAATAACGAAATTCTTATGATTTTTGATTGAGATCTAGAATTTTTTATTCCACTTTTATCAACCTTTATTTCTTTATTTTTTAAAAAATCAAGAGATGATATGTGTTCCATTTCTTCTCTTATTTCTCTAGATCTATCAGTAAATAATCCTGATTGCAAAAGAAATGAAGTAAACAAATAAGGCCCAATTATTAGTGTTATTAATATTTCTTGGAATGAGTTTTTATGTTTTATAAATGACCAAGATATCCCAAAAAATAATAATCCAATAATTAAAAATGTATTTTCCTTAAAGTTAAAATTACTTATATTCTTAAATAAAAAATAATATGTAAAAGTGAGAGAGACAATAAATAAAGGAACAATTTTTGAAGTGATAAATATAAAAATTCTTTTAAATCTTTTAGAATTAAATAAATAGACTATTCCTTCATAAGTATTAAGTGCAAGAATAGATGAGATTTGTAGAGTGTAGTAAGGAGTTTTCGTAGAAAAAATACTAAGAATTCCTATCAAAATTAAAGGGAAAATGGAAAGTAAATATTTCTTCTCTTTACTTTCATATAAATTTAAAATTGTGCCAATAATTGCAAAAATACTCCATGGTAGATAAGTTGCGGGAATATTCCATAGGTAATAGTAGATAGGATTTGTAAAAGTATTTTTATTAGATAGTATGGTAAATTTTTCCACTAAGTAAAAAATAATATTTTTCTCTAAATAAATGTTTATAGATAATGCCCAAGATAAAAAAGGAACAAATCCAATGAGTAGTCCAACCCAAAAATATTTGCTGAGTAAAATATTCTTTTTTATGAACAAATATGGTAACAGCGATAATAATGGTACAAATACTAGAAAAGTTTTCATCATAAAAGACAAACCAATCCAAATTCCAAAAAGCAGAATATAAAATTTGTTATGTTTATTTTTTATTTTTACTAAAGAAAATACTCCAATTGTAACTAAACACGAATAAATGATATCTTGTGTGGCTAAGTGTGAGTAGTCAAACCAAAGATATGTAGTAGCAAGTATTAGTGGAGATATAATTGCATATTTTTTATTAAAAAATTCTTCATGAAATTTGTAAGTAATGAATAGCATTAATATTGCAGCGATTGTTGTGGGTAAATATGCAGCAAACATATTTCTTCCAAATATTTCTTGTGACTTCGCTATTAAAAACTGTAATCCTATTGTTCTATCTAAAATATACTCATCCCACCAAAGAGGAATTGTCCAGTTGCCTTTATCCAATATCCATCTAGCTTGTAGTGCATAAAATCCTTCATCAAAAGCTATGTAACTTCTCTTGCCAAAATAAAATATTAGAGGAAAAAAAATTAATAATTTATACAGATTTTTAAATTTTAGAATTCTATTAATCATTTTTTGTTTTCAATTTGCTTTTGAAATGCCGATAATTGGAATTGAACCAATGGCCTACTGTTTACGAGACAGTTGCTCTACCGCTGAGCTATACCGGCAAAACTAAAATATTAATATTTTCATATAGACTTAAGTTAATAATTGAAAGTATTAATGTCAAAAATAGATCCTGAATTAAAAAAGAAACTATTAAAAGAAACCCAATCTCCTTTCAAAGGATTAAGGAGAACATTGTGGATAGCTTTAAGTGGTTCTGCATTTTTAGGACTTTTTATAATGATTTCCAAAATTGTAAGTGGAGCTGAGTTACAGCAAAATAACCTCCTTATACAGTTGGGTGCTTGTGTCATATTTCCTTCTTTATTATTTTTTGATAAAAATAAAGATTAGTAATGTAGGTATTAAATTATTGTGTTAAAGATCTCTTTTTAGTGACAAATTTGAACGCTTCGATGATGTCTCCTTCAATCCACGAAGAGAATTTATCGCAGCCAACTCCACATTCAAATCCCGTATTTACTTCTTTTACATCATCTTTAACCCTTTTTAGAGAGTCTAAATTACCCTCAAAAATTACTTTATCTGATCTAATAACTCTAAGAGAACAATTCCGTTGTAATTTACCAGTTTGTATGTAACAGCCTGCGATTGCTCCTTTACCTACTGCGAAGGTTGCTCGAACTTCGGCTTGACCTAAAGATTCTTCTACAAGATCTGGTTCGAGTAAACCTTCCATAGCCAACTGAATATCTTCTAAGAGTTTATAGATAACTTCGTATTCTCTTATGTCAACATCATTAGCATCAGCAGCTCTCTTTGCTCCGGATGCCAATGAAGTGTTAAACCCAATAATTACAGACCCTGATGCAGCTGCGAGATCTATATCTGTCTCAGTAATTTCTCCAGGAGCAGAGAGTAGGACTCTAACTTGAACTTCATTTTTTGGTAATTGTTCTAGTGATCCCAATATCGCTTCAACACTACCTTGAACATCCGCCTTAAGAATTAAGTTTAACTCTTTTAATTCTCCATCATTTGCTTGAGTGGATAAAGAAGATAAGCTAACTCTTCTGGAGGCCATTTGTTGAGCTAATTTTGTGGCTCTTGCATCTGTAGCTCTTTCTCCGACAATAGCTCTAGCAGATTTTTCATCAGCGTAGACTTCAAATTCATCTCCTGCTGTTGGCACTTCACTGAATCCAAGTGCTTCTACCGGAAATGATGGCCCTGCTTCTTTGATTCTATTACCATGTTCATCAACCATCGCTCTAATTTTTCCTAGGACTGAACCTGCAGCTAAAACATCTCCAGATTTTAAGGTACCGTTTTGTACTAACAAAGTTGCTACAGGACCTTTGGCTTTATCCAGATGGGCTTCAATAACTGTACCTTTAGCCGATCTGTCAGGGTTAGCTTGTAGGTCTTCAACTTCTGAAACTAATAAAATCATTTCAAGCAATTTATCAATATTTTGTTTTTTGATTGCACTTACTGGAACCATTACAGTGTCTCCTCCCCAATCTTCAGCAATTAAATCTTTTTCTGATAGTTCCTGCTTGACTCTTTCTGGAGATGCTCCTTCTTTATCAATTTTATTTATTGCAACAACAATTGGTACTTTTGCAGCTCTTGCATGACTGATTGCTTCAAGTGTTTGAGGTCTACAACCATCATCCGCTGCTACTACAAGAACAGCCACATCGGTAACTTTTGTACCCCTTGCTCTCATTGCCGTAAAGGCTTCATGGCCTGGAGTATCAAGAAAAGTTAATTTTTTCTTTGTAGAATCGTGTTCAAATTCTACTTGATAAGCTCCTATATGTTGAGTTATCCCCCCTGCTTCTCCCGAAGCTACTCTTGATTCTCTTATAGAGTCTAGAAGACTTGTTTTGCCATGATCTACATGACCCATTACAGTAATAACAGGTGGTCTTTTTATTAGACTATTGATATCATCAGATTCAATCATATCCACTGTTTTCTCTGCAGCTTCTTGGATATCATCTTGTAAAACAGGTACTCCAAATTCTTCCGCTACCGTTTCGATAGTTGCTAAGTCAAGAGATTGAGTTACTGTTGCTGTTATTCCTTTGAAGAAAAGAGATTTAATTATTTCAGAACTTTCAAGACTTAATTTATCGGCTAATTCTTGAACCGTTAAATTATCATCGGGAACTATTATCATTTCAGGCCTCACTTGTTTAGCCTCTTTGGCAGCCTTAAGTTCCATTGCTCTTCTCTTTTGTCTTTGCCGTGTGGTCTCTTTTTTCTTCTTCTTGAATTGTTTTATAGATTTTTGAGGTTTAGGTTCATCCGACTTTTCTTTTTTTGGACGAGCCAAACTAGCTGATAATATTGAAATTTTTTCTCCTGAGTATCCACTCGTTTCAGATGTTAATGAATCATCGTTTTCACCTATAATATGAACCTTTTGTCTTTGTTTTTGAGGATTTTTATTTCTTAACGCTTCTAGTTTTGCACTATCATCCCAATCAGTCCTTCCTGGTTTTTTTGAACTATTTGCGAATGATCTATGAGGTGGTTTTTTAGAACTAGGGGCGGTATTTGGACGGACATTAGGTGCTTTCGCCTTCTGTTTAGGTGACTCAATATTTTGTTTTTCGTTATTCTTTATACCTAGTTTCTCTTTCTCAGATTTATTAGTTTTTTGAAGTTGCAAAAGTTCAGTAGGTGATACTGGTTTTCTAATCCCAGATGACCTTTGGCCATTGAATTTTGAATCGGGTCTATTGGGAGAACCAGGTCTGTTTGGAGAGTCAGGTCTATTCTGATTAATTTGTCTATTGAATGAGCTCGGCCTACCTTGATCTGATGGCTTATTTCTTAATCCATGCCTACTGGGTATACCGGGCCTATTTGGAGAACCAGATCTATTCTGATTAACTTGTCTATCGAATGAGCTAGGTCTACCTTGATTTGACGGTTTGTTTCTTAATCTTGGCCTATTAGGTATTTCAGGTCTGTTCGAGCCAGTTTGGTTAAAAGAATTGTTTTGCTTATTATTATTTTGCTTATTAGAATCATTTCTTCTTATGGGAGCTCCTACTAGCTCAGGGGTGTTACTTCTATTATTAAAATTGTTTGATTTGGGTTTGTTTGTATTTTGATCAGGTTTGTTTGATAGTTGCTCTCCAACTCCTTTACTGTAAATATTCTTGGATGTTCCACTAGATTTAACATTATTATTTATATTTTTTGGCTTGGCAATTAATTGAATAGGAGGTTTTGATGGACTTTTGATAGGTGGGTTTATATTACTACGGAAAGTTTTTTTATCTTGTTTGAAATTTTGTGAAGGTTTAGTGTTGTTTTGATTTGTTAGATTTGCTTGAGATTGCGAAGAGTTAACAATATTGGGTTTATTGAGATTTTTAGGTTGATTTGAAATTATTTTTAGACTCTCAGGCTTATTAAGAGGTTTTATCAATAATGGCTTTTTGTTTGAATTTTCTTTGAGAGGTTTTCCTTTAGCGGAGGAGATAACAGGAGATTTATCTTCTTTTTTATGTGTGTAATTATCTTTCTTAATAGAAGGTTTATTAATGGCAAGTATTTTTTTATCTGAATTCTTTTTATTAATAAGATTTTGTATTTTTTTTGCGTCCTCTGCACTAATCGAACTGCTATGGCTTTTTACTGAAATTGATAGTTTTTGAGCGGCATCCAATATATCTTTATTTTCCAGATTTAAATCTCTGGAAAGTTCATAAATTCTGATTTTATCGCTGATAGTCATTTAATCTGATTTGTACTCTTTGTGAAATCAAAGAGGATTTAACTTAATTATATTCCCTTATTGGGATTGTTAATGTAGCTTGTAATTTCTTTTGCAAAAATTTCAAGAAATGCAGGTTCTAAAGATGTTTTTAAAGCTTTTTGAAGCTTTTTTTTAATCTTGGAATCTGAGTAACATTTATTTGACTTACAAATGTAAGCTGATCGCCCTGTTCCCTTTTGAATCATAATGCCTTGCTTATGATCTTTGGTAATCTTAAAAAGATCTTTCCTGTCATATGTTTTTTTACATGAAATGCATATACGCATAACAGGGGTATGTTGTATCACCGTTTTTTCTCCTCTTTGGCGGATATTTCATTATCTTGAATAGTATCTAATTGTTCATTATCTGAGAAGGCTTCTTCTTCATATTGTTCTTCTCCATATTCTTGCTCATCCTCAGGAAGGGGATAAAGCTCTCTCAATCTTGCATCTTCTGCAGCACGCTCAGCTTGTTCAGCTTCAACTCTTAGCTCAGCTTCCCGCTGGAGATTTTCTTCCTCTTCTCTTTGAATGATTAATTCAGAGACTGCAGCATCTTCAGCTTCCTGATCGTATTCATGTGAGTTTTTAACATCAATCTTCCAACCAGTTAATCTTGCGGCAAGTCTTACATTTTGACCTTCTCTACCAATCGCAAGACTCAATTGATCAGGAGGAACTAATACATGCGCATGTTGCCCTTCTGGGTCAACTAATCTTACTTGATCGACTTTCGCAGGACTTAAAGAGTTGAGAATATATTGTATTGGATTAGATGACCACTTAATAACATCAATTTTTTCTCCTCTTAATTCATTCACTACTTGTTGAATTCTTGCTCCTCTTGCTCCAATACATGCACCTACAGGGTCAACTTCTTCTTCGACACTATCAACAGCGACTTTTGTTCTTGGCCCAACAGCTCTTGAAGGAGGGTTTGCTTCTCTTGAAACGGCAACAATTTTCACTGTACCTTCTTGAATTTCTGGCACTTCATTTTCAAATAAATAAACCACTAAACCAGCATTTGCTCTACTTACGAAAAGTTGTGGTCCTTTTCTTGCTATTTCGCTAACTTCTTTCAAAAATACTTTGAAAGTTGCATTTGCTCTATAATTGTCATTTGGTAATTGATCTCTCTTGGGAAGTTCAGCCTCTACTTCAGGTCTACCAATACCCGAACTAACTCCCATGATGACTGATTGTCTCTCAAATCTTATAACTCTTGCTGTTAAAACGGGATCTTCCAAATCTGCAAATTCTTCCTGAATCATTTTTCTTTGTTGATCTCTTAATTTTTGGGCTAAAACTTGCTTTGTCGTTGCAGCAGCCATTCGCCCAAAGTCCTCTTTTTCTGGGGTAACGTCTAAAACAACCGTGTCACCTATTTGAGCGTCATCAGCGACTTGTTTAACTTCCACTAAAGATATTTGATGATCTTCGCTCTCAACGTTTTCAACAATTATTTTACTCGATAGTATCCTATAACCTTCTTCATCGAGATCTAGGCCAACATCAAAGTTACTAAAATATTCCTCATCAAATGGATCTTCATTAACTCCAATGTAAAAAGTTTTTCTATATTTTTCGTATCCTTTTAATAAAGCTTCGCGTAAGGCTACTTCCACGATATTAGGAGGTAACTTTTTTTCCTCACTAATATCTTCAATGAGATTGTTTAAACCTGGGAGAATAACTAATGCCATCTATGATGGGTAAAATGAATAATGGTTGAAAATAATTAATCTTTTAATGTACAAAGACTAATCTTTAGTACTTCATCAAAAGGGATTTTTTTAATATTACCTTTAATGTTAATGGCTAAATAATCTTTAGACTTTTCATAAAGTAAACCATTCAGAAATTTTATTTTTGAATTCTTCTGGTTTAACTCAACATTAACTGGAAAACCCTTAAAAGTTTTGAAGTCTCTATCTGAGGTTAATTCATCACTGACTCCTTGACTACTAATTTCTAACACATATGAACAATTTACAAGATTTGAATTTTCTATTTCTTCAGAGGCTGGGGTATTAAATAGTGCACAATCATCAACAGTAACATCATCACCATTAGTTTTTTTTATAATAATTTTTAAAATAATTGGATTCTGATTAGTTTGTATATTTAAACTACAGATTTCCAAATCCCTCACATCGGCAACTTTTTTTAATAGGATTTCTAGTTTATTTTTGTTTTCTTGATTCAAAATTAATTTTCAACTTTAATTTAAAATGATTTTCACATAAAAAAAAAGTTTTTTCTACGAAAATATTCAAAAATTTGTATTTTATGGATGTAAACAAAAAAACAACAATAATTTATTTCTTCAATTAGATTTATCTAATAAGTTCAAAAACTACTAAACACAATGAAGAATTTCAAGATTAAATTTATTAATTTAATCCAAATATTCATTGTTGTTTGTATTTGTTTTGCTAATTTCTCTCAAGAAGCGGAAGTTTTAGCTTTATCTTCTGAAAGTCACAATTTTGTATCATCTGCAGTAAAAAATGTTGGCCCTGCAGTTGTTAAAATTGATACTGAAAGATTGGTGGAAAGACAACAATTTGATCCTACTTTACTTGATCCTTTATTGAGGGATTTACTTGGGGAACAAGGTATTACACCTGAGAGGGAGAGAGGTCAAGGTTCTGGAGTAATTATTGATAAGAATGGTTTGGTTCTCACAAATGCTCATGTCGTAGAAAGAGTTGACGATGTTTCAGTAACTTTGGCAGATGGAACTATATGCGATGGTCAAGTTTTGGGAACAGATGCAGTTACTGACCTTGCTTTAGTTAGAATTAAGGAATCTACCTATTCTACTTTTGCTCCACTTGGTAATTCTGAAGATCTTGAAGTTGGAGATTGGGCCATTGCTTTGGGTACTCCATATGGTCTAGAAAAAACAGTTACTTTAGGTATTGTAAGTAGTCTGCATAGGGATATTAATAGTCTAGGGTTTTCAGATAAAAGGCTTGATCTTATTCAGACCGATGCGGCAATAAATCCAGGAAATTCTGGCGGACCACTTATTAATTCTAATGGTGAAGTAATAGGAATCAATACATTAGTAAGGAGTGGTCCTGGCGCTGGTTTAGGTTTTGCAATACCTATTAATCTAGCCAAACATGTTTCTGATCAGCTTCTTAAAAACGGAGAAGTTGTTCATCCATATTTAGGCGTACAATTGATTTCTTTAAATCCTAGAATTGCTAAAGAACACAATAAAGACCCTAATTCACTAGTCCAATTACCTGAAAGAGATGGAGCTCTAATTCAATCGATAATACCTAATAGTCCGGCTGAAAAAGCTGGTTTAAGAAGAGGTGACTTAGTAATAGCAGCTGAGAATATTTCTATTAAAGAACCTAAAGCCTTGTTAGATGAAGTAGAAAAAGCTCAAATAGGTAAAATATTCCTTTTAAACGTTTTAAGAGATAATAAAGAGATACAAATAAATATCAAGCCTGAACCTCTTCCTGGTTTGACATAAATCACCCATTGAAATTAAATAATCTATAACCTTAGAAAAAAATTAGATTTTGGATTCACAAACTCAAATGAAACAAATAGTTGCTGACGCAGCAATTAAGGAAGTAAAGAGTGACATGATTCTCGGATTAGGATCTGGATCTACAGCCGCGCTTATGATAAAAAGCCTCGCTTATGAAATTCGTTCTGGAAAACTGCAAAATATAAGAGGCGTTGCAACTTCATTTCAATCAGAAGTTTTAGCGCTCGAACTTAATATCCCTCTTATCGACTTAGCCTCTGTTTCTAAAATTGATTTGGCCATTGATGGAGCAGACGAAGTTGATCCAGGCTTTCAATTAATAAAAGGAGGAGGAGCATGTCATGTTAGAGAAAAGTTAGTGGCATCTAAAGCTAATGAATTATTGATAGTTGTTGACGAAACTAAGCTCGTAAAAAACTTAAATCAATCTTTCCCTTTGCCTATAGAGGTCCTTCCAAATGCTTGGAAACAAGTTCAGGAAGTTATTTCAGAAATGAATGGCAGTTCTACTTTAAGAATGGCTACTAAGAAAGCTGGTCCTGTTGTTACTGATCAAGGGAACCTAATACTAGATGTATTGTTTAATGATGGTATAAAAAATCCCAAGAACATTGAAATGACGATTAATAATATTCCAGGCGTATTAGAAAACGGACTATTTGTCGATCTTACTCATAAAGTATTGGTTGGTAAAATTGAAAACAATATTCCAGTTGTCTACTCTCCCGCAAAAGTTAACTAATCTTCAAATCTAATTTGTACGGAGTTAGCGTGACTATGTAAACCTTCACTTTTAGCAAGATTTATAATATCAGGACTGTTCACTTTTAAACTTTCTTTATTAAATTCTATTATTGAAGTGTTTTTCATGAAAGTTTCAACTCCTAAAGAACCGCTAAATCTTGAATTTCCTGATGTTGGTAAAGTATGATTCGGTCCAGCCAGATAATCTCCTACAGCTTCCGGGGTCCATTTCCCTAAAAATATTGCTCCAGCATTCTCTATTCCTTCAAGAATCTTTTTTGGATTAGTAGCTAAAATTTCTAGGTGTTCTGGAGCGAAGTTATTACTTAGGTCAATACATGATTTATGATTTTCGCAAATAACAATTAATCCCCAATTTTTTATTGATTGCATGCAAATTTCTTTTCTTGGATGATCATTTATTTTTTTATAAAGATCTTCTAAAACTTCTTTTGCTTGATTCTTGGACGTAGTGAGAAGTATTGATGAAGCATACGGATCATGTTCTGCTTGTGCTAATAAATCAGATGCTATATGTGTGCTTTCAGCTGTTTCATCTGCAATAATTAAAATTTCACTTGGGCCAGCTAAGGAATCAATTCCTGTAGAACCATATATTTGTTTTTTAGCAGTAGTTACATAAATATTTCCTGGACCTGAAATAACATCAACTTTAGTGATTTGTTTTGTCCCAAATGCTAAAGCACCAATTGCCTGAGCTCCTCCAATTCTAAAAACTTTATTGATTCCCGATAAGTAAGCTGCAGCTAGAACAGTTTTATTTATTTTCCCCTCTTTATTCCCAGGAGATACCATTATTATTTCTTTCACTCCCGCGACTGTTGCAGGTATTGCATTCATTAATACAGTACTGGGATATGCAGCTCTACCTCCAGGGATATAAATTCCTGCATTTTTTACTGGTCTCCATTTCCTTTGCACTACATCACCATGTTCACCTTCAATAGTGAAAGATAATGGAATTTCTTTTTTATGAAATTCTTTAATTCTTTTGTAAGCCACTTCTAGTGAGAGCTTTAAATTGTTATCAATTTCATCCCAAGCATCCTTTAAATCAGTAACGCTAACTTGCATAGGGTTAGGGTTGAACCCATCAAATTTTTTTGTATATTTTTCTACAGCTGTATCGCCATAGGTTCTTACCTCTTGCAAAATTTCTTCGACAATTGCATTTGTCCTCTTATTGTTTTCTGAATTAGTTCGATTCGAAATCCTTTTTAATTCTTGGATAGCATCATTTTTATTATTTATGATCCTCATATTCTTAATTTTTCAGATTTAAAGGCTCTAGCCAATTTTACAAGCTTTCTAAAGTATATATTATTGATTAGTAGTAGACTTATTTGTTATGATAAAAATCTACTATTTTATATATCATCTGTGGCCAATAACAAATCAGCAAAAAAGAGAATACAAATTGCGGAAAGAAATCGTTTAATCAATAAATCATACAAATCTACTGTAAAAACTTTGACTAAAAAAACTTTAGAAAATTGTGCAAAATATAAAAAAGAACCTAATGAGGATAATAAAAATTTAGTAATTACAAGTCTAAGTAAGGCGTTCAGTTTAATTGATAAAGCAGTTAAAAAAAATGTTCTACACAAGAACAATGGAGCAAATAAAAAATCAAAAATTAACAATTTCGTAAAATCTGTTCTTACCACAAAGTAAAAAGGCCGTGCATTAATTATGAGCGATATTCAACTCATAGACTCGCATTGTCATTTAATATTTGAAAATTTTGAGAAAGATCTTGAAGAAGTTATTCTAAGATTACGTTCAAGAGGCGTAAAAAAATTAGTTCATGCTTGTTGTGAATTAAAAGAGATTCCTGAGTTAAAAAAAATATCCCATAAATTTAATGAAATTTACTATTCGGTAGGTTTGCATCCTTTAGAAGCAAGGAAATGGGAACTTAATTCTAAATCTCTATTACGAAGGTCAGCTCAAGAAGACAAAAGAGTTGTAGCTGTTGGGGAATTAGGCCTAGATTTTTTTAAAAATCAAAATAAAATGCAGCAGATTGATGCTCTTATTCCACAGATGGAGTTAGCTTTTGAACTTGAATTACCCGTTATTATCCATTGTAGAGATGCTGCAAATGAAATGATTGAGATATGTAATGACCTTTCTAAAAAAGGTAAATGCCCTAAAGGTGTACTTCATTGTTGGACAGGAAACTCAGATGAAATGAAGCAATTCTTGGACCTAGGTTTTTATATAAGTTTTAGTGGAATAGTGACTTTTCCAAAAGTATATGAAATTCATGAGTGTGCCAAATTAGTCCCTAATGATAGATACTTAATTGAAACTGATTCACCCTTTTTAGCACCTGTTCCCCACAGGGGTAAAAGAAATGAACCTGCTTTTGTTGAAAATGTTGCCAATTTTATGGCGGATTTAAGATCAACAGATTTAATTACGATTGCTAATGAGTCATCAAAGAATGCTGAAGATTTGTTTAAATTTGACTTGTTAAGTTGACACAGAAGCTGCTAATATTAGGAATTACTGCAAATTTTCTTAAATCTTTTGTTTTAACTTCCTTTTTTAATGGTTTATAGACAATTAAATTCAATTTTAAAGTTTTTTTTGTAAAGTTGATTTTTTGTTGAAATCGAGACTTAATTATTGATTTCACATTAAAAGAAAAGTTATACAACTAAAGTTGAGTAGATTTGAAGTAAATAGTAAATCTCACATAATCTCAGGTTTTCTTGGATGAGCAGTAGCGCTTTACAGGTAGCAAAAACAGCTACTTATCTACCAGATTTAGTTGAAGTACAAAGAGCAAGCTTTAAATGGTTTTTGGAAAAAGGGTTAATAGAGGAACTGCAAAACTTTTCCCCTATTTCTGATTACACAAGTAAATTAGAATTACATTTCATTGGAAATGAATATAGGTTGAAAAGACCTAGGCATGATGTTGAGGAGGCAAAAAGAAGAGATGCCACATTTGCCTCTCAAATGTATGTAACTTGCAGATTGATTAATAAAGAGACAGGGGAAATTAAAGAACAAGAAGTATTTATTGGGGAATTACCATTAATGACTGAAAGGGGAACTTTCATTATTAATGGTGCAGAAAGAGTAATTGTTAATCAAATTGTTCGAAGTCCTGGAGTATATTTCAAAGATGAACAAGATAAGAATGGTAGAAGAACTTACAATGCAAGCGTAATCCCAAATAGAGGTGCATGGTTAAAATTTGAGACCGATAAAAATAATTTACTTTACGTAAGAGTTGATAAAACTAGAAAAATTAACGCTCATGTTCTTATGCGTGCGATGGGCCTTTCTGATAATGATGTGGTAGATAAGCTTAGGCATCCTGAGTTTTATCAAAACTCCATTGATTCAGCAAATGACGAAGGCATTAATTCAGAAGATCAGGCCTTATTGGAGCTATACAAGAAACTTCGTCCGGGTGAACCACCTTCTGTTTCTGGAGGACAACAGCTATTACAAAGTAGATTTTTTGATCCTAAAAGATATGATTTAGGACGAGTTGGTAGATATAAAATAAATAAAAAATTAAGACTTACCGTCCCAGATGAAGTTCGAACACTTACTCACGAAGATGTTCTTTCGACAATTGATTATCTAATTAACCTAGAATTGGATATTGGTGGTGCGAGTTTGGATGATATTGATCATCTTGGAAATAGAAGGGTTAGATCTGTAGGTGAACTTCTCCAAAATCAAGTAAGGGTTGGATTGAACCGTTTAGAGAGGATTATTAAGGAAAGAATGACGGTTGGAGAAACAGATTCTCTTACTCCTGCTCAATTAGTCAATCCTAAACCTTTAGTTGCTGCGATTAAGGAGTTTTTTGGCTCCAGTCAATTAAGTCAATTTATGGATCAAACTAATCCTCTGGCTGAATTAACACATAAGAGAAGAATATCTGCTTTAGGACCTGGTGGCTTAACACGAGAAAGAGCAGGTTTTGCTGTCAGAGATATACATCCATCCCACTATGGAAGACTGTGTCCTATTGAGACTCCTGAAGGACCAAATGCAGGACTTATTAATTCTCTAGCTACCCATGCAAGAGTTAATGAGTATGGATTTATTGAAACCCCATTTTGGGAAGTTAATAATGGCAAAGTAAATAAAAAAGGTAATCCTGTCTATCTTTCTGCTGATTTAGAAGATGAATGTAGGGTCGCACCAGGAGATGTGGCAACTGATAAGGATGGAAATATAATTGCTAATTTAATACCAGTAAGATACAGACAAGATTTCGAGAAAGTACCTCCTCATCAAGTTGATTATGTGCAGCTTTCGCCTGTTCAAGTAATTTCAGTTGCTACTTCGCTAATACCATTTTTGGAACATGATGATGCCAATAGGGCTTTAATGGGATCAAATATGCAACGCCAAGCGGTTCCATTACTAAGGCCAGAACGTCCTTTAGTTGGTACAGGTTTAGAATCACAAGTTGCTAGAGATTCGGGTATGGTTCCTATAACAAAAGTTAATGGAACTGTTTCTTATGTAGACGCCAATGAGATTGTTGTTAAGGATGATGATGGTAATGAGCATTTTCATTATCTTCAAAAATATCAAAGATCAAATCAAGATACTTGTTTAAATCAAAGACCAATAGTTAAAATTGGAGATCAAGTCATTTCTGGGCAGGTATTAGCGGATGGATCAGCCTGTGAAGGAGGGGAAATAGCATTAGGTCAAAATGTATTAATTGCATATATGCCATGGGAGGGTTACAACTATGAAGATGCAATTCTCGTAAGTGAGAGGATGGTAACTGATGATTTATATACATCTGTACATATTGAAAAATATGAAATTGAGGCAAGGCAAACAAAGTTAGGACCTGAAGAAATCACAAGAGAAATCCCTAATATCTCTGAAGACAGTTTGAATAACCTTGATGAAATGGGAATAATTAGAATTGGTGCTTTTGTTGAGAGTGGAGATATTCTTGTAGGAAAAGTCACTCCAAAAGGTGAATCAGATCAACCACCTGAAGAAAAGCTTTTAAGAGCTATTTTTGGCGAAAAGGCTAGAGATGTTAGAGATAATTCCCTCAGGGTTCCCAAGACTGAAAAGGGAAGGGTATTAGATGTTCGTATTTACACCAGAGAACAGGGTGATGAGTTGCCTCCAGGAGCTAATATGGTTGTTCGAGTTTATGTCGCCCAGAGAAGGAAAATCCAAGTTGGGGATAAAATGGCTGGAAGGCATGGTAATAAAGGGATTATTAGTAGAATATTACCTAGAGAAGATATGCCTTATTTGCCCGATGGAACTCCTGTAGATATAGTTCTTAATCCTCTAGGTGTTCCAAGTAGGATGAATGTTGGTCAAGTTTTTGAATTATTGATGGGGTGGGCAGCCTCTAACTTAAATTGCAGAGTTAAAGTTGTTCCATTTGATGAAATGTATGGTCCTGAAAAATCACATCAGACTGTTCAAGCATTTTTAGAGGAGGCTTCTAAACAGCCAGGTAAAGCATGGGTCTATAATCCTGAAGATCCAGGGAAATTATTACTCAAGGATGGCAGAACAGGGGAACCCTTCGATCAGCCAGTTGCTGTTGGATATTCCCATTTTCTTAAATTAGTACACTTGGTTGATGACAAAATTCATGCAAGGTCAACTGGCCCTTATTCTTTGGTTACGCAACAGCCATTAGGTGGTAAAGCTCAACAAGGTGGACAAAGACTTGGTGAAATGGAAGTATGGGCTCTTGAAGCTTATGGAGCAGCTTATACCCTTCAAGAACTGTTAACAGTTAAATCTGATGACATGCAAGGAAGAAATGAGGCTCTAAATGCAATTGTTAAAGGTAAGCCAATCCCAAGGCCTGGAACTCCTGAGTCATTTAAAGTTCTTATGAGAGAATTACAATCTTTAGGTCTAGATATTGGGGTTTATACAGATGAAGGCAAAGAGGTAGATTTAATGCAAGATATAAACCCGAGAAGAAATACTCCCTCTAGGCCTACCTATGAATCACTAGGAACCTCTGAATATGAAGAAGATTAAATATTCAATTAAAAACTTTTAATTTTAAATTTTCTGAAAATGACAAACAGCAACCTAAGAACTGAAAATCATTTTGACTACGTCAAAATTTCTATAGCTTCTCCACAAAGAATAATGGATTGGGGACAGAGGACATTACCTAATGGACAAGTAGTCGGTGAAGTTACAAAACCTGAAACTATCAATTACAGGACACTTAAACCAGAAATGGATGGATTGTTTTGTGAAAAGATTTTTGGCCCCTCTAAAGATTGGGAATGCCATTGTGGCAAGTATAAAAGAGTTAGACATAGAGGCATTGTTTGTGAGAGATGTGGTGTTGAGGTAACTGAAAGTAGAGTTAGAAGACATAGGATGGGCTATATAAAACTTGCTGCGCCAGTTTCCCATGTTTGGTATTTAAAAGGAATTCCTAGTTACGTTGCAATTCTTTTGGATATTCCGCTTAGAGATGTTGAACAAATAGTCTATTTTAATTGCTACGTTGTCTTAGATCCCGGAGATCATAAAGACCTCAAATATAAACAATTACTTACTGAGGATGAATGGCTGGAAATTGAAGATGAAATCTATGCTGAAGATTCAACAATTGAAAATGAGCCTTTTGTAGGGATTGGTGCTGAGGCTCTCAAACAATTACTTGAAGACCTTGATTTAAATCAAGTCGCTGAAGAGCTTAGAGAAGAAATTTCTCATAGTAAGGGGCAGAAAAGGGCAAAATTGATAAAAAGGATAAGAGTCATTGATAATTTTATTGCAACTAATGCAAAACCAGAATGGATGGTATTAGATGCAATTCCTGTTATCCCTCCAGATCTTAGACCTATGGTTCAGCTTGATGGAGGAAGATTTGCAACGTCAGATTTAAATGATTTATATAGAAGAGTTATAAATAGAAATAATAGACTAGCTAGGCTTCAAGAAATTTTAGCCCCTGAAATTATTGTAAGAAATGAAAAAAGGATGCTTCAGGAGGCAGTTGATGCCCTTATAGATAATGGAAGAAGGGGAAGGACTGTTGTTGGAGCAAATAATAGAGCACTTAAGTCTCTTAGCGACATCATTGAAGGAAAGCAAGGAAGATTTAGACAGAATCTTCTCGGCAAGCGTGTTGACTATTCAGGAAGATCTGTAATTGTTGTGGGCCCCAAATTGAAAATGCATCAATGCGGTCTTCCAAAGGAAATGGCGATTGAGCTCTTCCAACCTTTTGTAATTCATAGATTAATTCGTCAAAATATTGTAAATAATATTAAAGCTGCAAAAAAATTAATACAAAAAGCTGATGATGAAGTTATGCAGGTACTTCAAGAAGTAATTGAAGGTCATCCAATTCTTTTAAATAGAGCACCTACGCTTCATAGGTTAGGAATTCAAGCTTTCGAACCAAAATTAGTTGGAGGTAGAGCAATTCAACTTCATCCTTTAGTTTGTCCAGCATTTAATGCTGACTTTGATGGAGATCAAATGGCAGTTCATGTTCCTTTAGCTTTAGAGGCTCAGACTGAAGCACGAATGCTCATGTTAGCAAGTAACAATATTCTTTCCCCTGCGACTGGTGAGCCAATTGTTACTCCATCTCAAGATATGGTTTTGGGATCTTATTATCTAACTGCTTTGCAGCCTAATTATCAGAAACCGGATTTTGGGGATAACAAGACTACTTTTGCTTCATTGGAAGATGTTATTTTTGCTTTTGAAGATAAAAGACTCAGCTTACATGAGTGGGTATGGGTTAGATTTAATGGCGAAGTTGATGATGAAGACGAAATGAGAAGCCCACAAAAAACTGAAGAGTTAGAAGATGGCTCAAGATTAGAAATATGGAATCTGAGAAGAGACAGATTTGACTCTCAGAATAACTTAATAAGCAGATTTGTTCTGACAACAGTTGGAAGAGTAGTTATGAACTATACCATTATTGATTCTGTATCTAAAACTTAAAACTTAATCTTTAAACCTATCTTTCATTCATTTAAAAATCATGACATCATCCAAACCTAAAAAAACATCAAGAGTGCGTAAAACTACAAAAAACTCAAAAAAGAACAATCCATTGACTATGCCGGCTTTAGCCAAAACTCCGCCATCTTTCAAGAATAAAGTGTTTGATAAGAAAGCTATAAAAAATTTAGTCTCTTGGGCTTATAAAACGCATGGCACTGCTACAACTGCCGCCATGGCTGATAACTTAAAGGACTTAGGATTTAAATATGCTACTCAAGCTGCTGTTTCTATTTCAGTAGATGACTTAAAAGTTCCAGAAGCTAAACAAGATTTGATAGGACAAGCTGAAGAGCAAATATCTGCTACAGAAGAATGTTATAGACTTGGAGAAATTACAGAAGTTGAGAGACATACAAAAGTTATTGATACTTGGACTGAAACTAATGAGAGATTAGTTGATGCTGTTAAAAATAATTTCAACCAAAATGATCCTCTAAATTCCGTTTGGATGATGGCTAATTCAGGAGCAAGAGGTAATATGTCTCAGGTAAGACAACTTGTTGGTATGAGAGGATTGATGGCCAATCCTCAAGGAGAAATAATAGACTTGCCAATAAGAACAAATTTTAGAGAAGGACTTACAGTTACTGAATATGTAATTTCATCATATGGAGCAAGGAAAGGCTTGGTTGATACTGCATTGAGAACTGCTGACTCTGGTTATTTGACACGAAGATTAGTTGATGTCGCTCAAGATGTAATTGTTAGGGAAGAAGATTGTGGCACAGAACGATCAATAGTTGTTGTAGCTGAAGATGGTAAATATGGAACAAGACTTCTTGGTAGACTCACCGCTGACGATATTTTAGATTCTGAAGATAATTTAATTATTCCTCAAAATACTGCAATAGATCCCTCATTTTCTGAAAAAATTGAATCAGCATCTATTACAAAGGTAAAAATAAGATCCCCATTAACATGTGAAGCTAATAGATCAGTTTGTAGAAGATGTTACGGATGGGCATTGGCTCATAATCATCTGGTTGACTTAGGTGAAGCAGTAGGAATCATAGCCGCTCAATCTATTGGAGAACCTGGAACCCAATTGACAATGAGAACTTTTCATACTGGAGGTGTGTCAACTGCAGAAAGTGGAGTAGTTAGATCAAAAATTTCTGGAAGAGTTGAATTCAGTTCTAAAGCAAAGGTTAGAGGTTACAGAACTCCACATGGTGTAGAAGCAAAACAAGCGGAAGTTGATTTTATATTAAAAATAATTCCTCAAGGAAATAGTTCCAACAAAGCTCAAAAAATTGAAGTTTCTAGTGGATCGCTTTTATTTGTTGATAATGGTGAAGAAATTAATTCTGACATAACAGTTGCTCAGATTAGTTCAGGAGTAGTGAAAAAGAGCGTTGAAAAAGCAACCAAAGATGTTATTTGTGATTTAGCTGGTCAAGTGAGGTATGACAAGGTTATTCAACCAAAAGAGGTTACAGATAGGCAGGGTAATATTACTTTAAAAGCTCAAAGATTAGGAAGATTGTGGGTTTTAGCTGGAGATGTCTATAACTTACCCCCTAATGCAAGACCAGTTATCGCAACTGGTAAGTCTGTAAAGGAAGGGACTGTTCTAGCAGAAGCAAGTCAAGCAAGCGAATTTGGTGGCCAAATTCGATTAAGAGAATCAATAGGAGATTCAAGAGAAGTTCAGATTGTTACTACTTCAATGACTTTAAGTAATTTCAAATTAATTGAAGAATCTACACATTCAGGTCAAATATATAATTTGGAATCTAACGATGGCACCTCTTATCGTTTGAATATTTCACCAGGGAACAAAATTGGTAATGGTGAAATAATAGCAGATTTAACAGATGAAAGGTTCTGTACAAAAACTGGTGGATTAGTAAAATACTCTCCGGGATTAAGTGTCAAAAAAGCAAGATCATCCAAAAATGGTTTTGAAGTTAGTCAAGGGGGAACATTGCTTTGGATCCCTCAAGAAACACATGAAATAAACAAGGATATATCTCTTCTAATGACTGAAGATATGAAATGGATTGAAGCAGGAACAGAAGTAGTAAAAGATATATTTAGTCAAACATCAGGAATAGTTACTGTGACTCAGAAAAATGATATTCTCCGTGAAATAACTGTGAGAAATGGAACTTTTCATGAGTGCGACGATGAAGAGGTTTTGAATAGATTTACAGAAGAAGGCAATCTAGTTAATCCAGGGGAAAAGATTATTGATGGCATTGATAATAAAGAAATTCTATTTGTTCAGAAATTAGAAACTCCTAAATGTAGAGGTTTATTATTGAGAACTGTAGAAGAATTTGCAATTCCTGATCAAGCAGAATTACCACAGTTATCCCATGTTAAGCAAGAAAAAGGACCACACCTAGGCTTGAAAGCTATTCAAAGGCTAACTTTTAAAGATGGTGAATTGATAAAATCAGTTGAAGGAGTTGAATTACTTAGAACACATTTAAGCGTCGAAAGCTTTGACGCTACTCCTCAAATGACAATTGATGTCGAGTCTATTAAAGATAATAATGATGCATCAATAAATAGATTAAATTTAGTGATATTAGAATCAATTCTTGTAAGAAGAGATACTATTTCAGACTCCAGTCATGGTTCTACACATACCGAATTACAAGTCAAAAATAATCAAATAGTTAAAGCAGGTGATGTAATAGCTACTACTCAAATCCTCTGTAAGGAAAATGGATCGGTTCAATTGCCAAATGTTATTGAGGATGAGCCCATCAGAAGATTAATTGTTGAAAGAGAAGAAGATAAAATTAAACTTAAGATTAGTAGTAAAGCAGTTGTCAAAATTGGTGATCGTGTAGTCGATGGTGATCCTATTAGTGAATCTGAAAAATCTACTTCTTGTGGAGAAATTGAACAGATTTCTAGTACTTCAGTAACATTAAGACTTGGTAGGCCTTATATGGTCTCTCCAGATTCAGTTTTACATGTTAGAGACGGAGATTTAGTTCTTAGGGGAGATGGTTTAGCTTTACTTGTTTTTGAGAGGCAGAAAACTGGAGATATTGTTCAAGGATTGCCTCGTATTGAAGAGTTATTAGAGGCTAGGAGACCCAGAGATTCTGCAGTTTTATGTAAAAAAACAGGGATTGTTCAAATTAAAAAAGGTAATGATGAAGAATCAGTTTCTTTATCGATTATTGAGAAAGATGATTTAGTAAACGAGTATCAACTTCTAATTGGAAAAAATATAATGGTTAGTGATGGTCAACAAGTCACAGGTGGAGAAATTTTAACTGATGGTCCAATTAATCCGCATGAATTATTAGATTGCTACTTCAACGATTTAAAAGATCAAAAACCTCTTATAGATGCAGCTCGTGAATCTATTTCAAAGCTACAAAGAAGTTTGGTAAATGAAGTCCAAAACGTCTACAAGTCTCAGGGCGTCTCAATCGATGATAAGCATATTGAAGTCATTGTAAGACAAATGACTAGTAAAGTTCGTGTAGAGGATGCTGGGGATACTACTTTATTGCCTGGAGAACTTATAGAGTTAAGGCAAGTTGAAGATACAAATCAAGCTATGGCAATCACGGGGGGAGCTCCTGCAGAGTTTACTCCTGTTTTGTTAGGCATAACAAAAGCTTCTCTAAATACAGATAGCTTTATTTCCGCGGCTTCATTCCAAGAAACTACAAGGGTTCTTACTGAAGCTGCAATTGAAGGCAAATCTGATTGGTTAAGAGGTTTAAAAGAAAATGTTATTATCGGCAGACTAATACCTGCAGGAACTGGTTTTAGTGGATTTGTAGAGGAATTAGCCTCGGAGGCTGGCCCCCATCCTGATATTCTCGCGGAAGAATCTGGTGGATATAGAAGAGCTCAGAACTTAAGACCAGATTATACAGTAGATATGCCACAATCAACGGTGGTAGGCTCTACTTCTATACTCGATGACCCTAGCGATGAAGATTTGGAGACTACGAGGAACAGACATGGAATAGATCCCTCTTCAAGTAATTTTGCTGCCTTTGCAAGACCTAGTGCTGAAAATCAATTTTCTGAAGATCAATTACCAGATCCTGCTGCATTGGAGGGATTACAAGAAGAGGGTCTTCTTTCAGATGAATAATATTATCTATTATTTCTTTTATTAAGTAGAATGAATCTTTAAATTTGTAAGTGATGATTAAGCCTGAGATTGTCCCGAAAAGAAAATTACCTCGTTATGGATTTCATTTTTATAATGAGAGACTCAATGGAAGAATGGCCATGATTGGATTTATTGCGCTTATTCTTACGGAATTCTTCTTAAAACATGGTTTACTGTTATGGTGAAAATAATTTCATAGTAAAGATAGATTAATTTGAAAAATCTTCTTGGCAGTAGTATTAAAGATTTAGAAAAGGTGGCTTTAAACTATGGCCAAGCTGCTTTTAGAGGTCGCCAAATCTATAATTGGATCTATAACTACAGGAATAAAAAGAAAAATATTGATCAAATAGAAGTCTTACCTTTAGATTTTAGAAAAAATTTAAAAGATGATGGCTTTAAGGTCAGTGAACTTAATTTCCAAAAAAAAAATTTGGCTAATGATGGTACTTTAAAGTTGTTACTTTCTACAGATGACAATGAAAGTATTGAATGCGTTGGCATACCTACTGAAAACAGACTCACGGCATGTCTTTCTAGTCAAGTTGGATGTCCAATGGACTGTAAATTCTGCGCAACTGGGAAGGAGGGTTTGAAGAGATCTTTAAAAACAAGTGAAATATTAGATCAAATTTTATTTATTGAAAATGAAATGAATAGAAAAGTGACAAATATTGTTTTTATGGGAATGGGTGAACCCTTATTGAATATAGATGATTTGCTTCTATCAATTAGATCTATAAATGAGGATTTTCAGATTAGTCAAAGAAAGATAACTGTGAGCACTGTTGCTGTACCAAGAATGATAAATAAATTATCATCAAAGTCTTTACAGATTTTGGGAAAGTGCCAATTTACATTAGCAATAAGCCTTCACGCTTCAAATCAAAAAATAAGAGAAATGATAATACCAAGTGCAAAAAACTATGATATCAAAAATATAATTGAAGATTCTAAGCAATTTGTAAAAGATACTGGCCGAAGGGTAAGTTTTGAATATTTAATGTTAAACGGTGTTAATGACAAATTGGAACATGCCGATGAATTGAGTAATTTGTTGAGAGGTTTTCAATGTCACGTAAATTTAATTCAGTATAACCAAGTTGATGAAGTTGAATTTAAACGAGCATCTTTAAAAAATCTTCAACTATTTCAATCCAGACTTTTTAATAATGGGATCGCTGTTAGCTTGCGAAAAAGTAGAGGTCTAGATAAAAATGCTGCATGTGGTCAGTTAAGACAAAATGCGAGAAATAAATAATATTATCTAAAGAAAATTTTTTTAAAGTATATGTAACAGGTTATTATTGATTTAATCAATTTTGAATCTTTGGGTTTTATTAAGACAAAAATTTTACCTTTCGCTATAGTCGCACTTTTTGGTATTGCCTTCTTTGCAGTTAGTGCGAGAATTTGGTTGCCAGGAGATATGATGTCGCCTGCACCCATGAATTAATATTTTTAGTTTTTTTAAATGACAAAAAATAATGATCCTAAAAAAGAAAGCCTAGCTGAAATTGCAGTTGATCCAGATATTTTGGCCAGAGAACTGGCTCTAGAGATTGAAATAGATCCTTTAGAGCAGATTGATGAAGATGCATTTTCAAAAGGTTTAAACATAGCTCAAGAGTGTAATGAAGCTTTAAAAATGCTTGCAGGTAGCAGAGAAGAAAGAATACAGGGTTTAAGAATATTTTGTGAATATAGAGATAAAAGATCTTTTCCCCTTTTGTTACCATTACTCGACCAACCTTGTCCTGTTGAGAGAATGAGTGCGGTATACGCTTTAGGTCGAAATCCATGTCCTAGCGCAGTTAAGAAACTTGTAAGTCTTTTGGAGACTGATGATAATGCTTATGTTAGAAGGGCGACTGCATGGAGCTTAGCTAATTATGATGATCAAATTGTACTAAATCCGTTAATAAGTGCTTTAAAGAATGATGTAGCCGCGGTCAGGTTATGGTCATCTAGTTCTTTAGCTGAAATTGGAAATGTTTCTTTGGAAAATGCTCAATTAGCAGCAGAACAGCTTTTAATAAGTTTAAAGATAGATAACGAATCAGTTGTAAGAAGTAATTGCATTTGGTCATTGTGTAGGTTGTATGAAAAATTGAACAATACATTTCAAGAAAGTTTCGTTGACGAATGTACCAAGATAGCTCTTTTCGATAAAGAACCATCTGTTATGGAAGAAGCAAAAACTGCCTTGGATTCAATGGGGATGCAAGGTTTTTATAACTAAATATCTTTTTTTTTAACAGAACGCTACTTAAAAAATTAATTTATCAACTATTCAATATAAAAGTTGTAATAAATTAACTTGTACCAACTAAAAAAAAATTTTTTCGTTATTCTATGTAAAGTAAAAGTACTTAGTACTTGAATTTAATGCCTCAAAGAACATTAAGATTCAAAATTCATCAAGACGGAAAAGTTGAAGAAACAGTTGAAGGATTCACTGGGAATTCATGCAATGAAGCTACAAAAAATCTTGAAGAAGCTCTTGGTAAAGTGACAGTAAAGAAGCAAACATCTGGTGCTTTCGTCTCTAAGCAAAATGAAAACTTAAAACAACTCAACAACGAATCTAATGTCACATTTTAGTACTATTAAAACTCAGCTCAAAGAAGCAGAACCATTAATTTTGGCCCTTGATAGCCTAGGTTATAACATAAATCAAGAAGAAAAGTTTGTTAAAGGTTACAGGGGGCAGTTTACAGCTGTTGATATAAGTATGAATTTACCTGGTGATACTAAAGTTGGATTTAAATGGGATAACAATTCAAATGCATATGAATTAGTTACTGATCTCGATCTTTGGAAATTTGAACTGCCAGTAGAAAGATTCATTTCTAAAGTCACACAAATGTATGCTTACCAAACAATTATTTCTAAAACCAAAGAAGATGGTTATCAAATTGTGGAACAAAAAAACAAAAATGACGGTTCCATTGAATTGGTTTTAACCAAGTGGGATAACTAACATCAAAATATGGATTTTGACGGTCCATTAGATAATTTTGGAGATAACATTGAGATTACAGGCTGGGAGCCTGTATTAGGTGGTCAGTTAGCTGAGAAAGCTATATGGGTTGATGAGGCCAAATGTATAGGCTGCCAATATTGTGTGCATGTTGCTTCAAACACTTTCATAGTTGACGAATTCCATGGCAGAAGCAGAGCTATTAGACAAGATGGGGATAGTTTAGATATTATGCAAGAAGCAATAGATACATGCCCTGTTGATTGCATTCACTGGGTCAAATTTGAAGAATTGGATGATTTAGAAAATAGTTTAGATAGGGATATGTTTCAATCACATGGAAAACCACCAAGGATGAACAAGCATTAATTTCAAAGAGATGCAATATCGAAGATTTGGTCGAACCAATCTAAAGATTCCTATCTTATCTTTGGGAGGCATGAGATTTCAAAAAAGTTGGGATCAATTAGATTTTTCTGAGATTTCATATGAAGAACAAAATAAAGTTGAAAATATATTAAATCTGGCTAATAAATTTGGCTTAAGCCATGTAGAAACTGCTAAGTACTATGGAACTTCTGAGGTGCAATTAGGGATGGGTTTTAAAAAAATTGAAAAAATCCCAAATATTATTCAAACCAAGATTCCTCCAAATAGTGATCCCGAAATTTTCAAGAAAGATGTTCTAACAAGTATTGATAAATTAAAAGTTAAAAGAATTGATTTGCTAGCGATACATGGCATTAATACAGATGAACATTTACATCAGACTATTAGAAATGGAGGTTGCATTGAAATTTTAAGGAAGATGCAAAAAGAAAATTTAATTGGATCAATTGGATTTTCTACCCATGGAAAATCTTCACTTATTGAGAAGGCCATATCAACAAACCTATTTGATTACGTAAATTTGCACTGGTATTTCATAAATCAAGAAAATACAAAGGTTATAAATTTAGCAAATAAGTTTGATCTTGGGGTTTTCATAATAAGTCCCACTGATAAAGGGGGACATCTACATTCTCCCTCAACTAAAATGTTGGAACTTTGCACTCCCCTTCACCCTATAGTTTTTAATGATCTTTTTTGCTTAAGAAATCAAAACGTTCATACTCTGAGTGTGGGTATTGCTAAAGAGTCAGATTTTGATCTGCATTTAGAGGCGGTTTCTTTGTTATCAGAATCTGAGAAATATGTTCCAAAGATAATAAACATATTAAGGCAGGAATCAATTAATGCTTTAGGTTTAGAGTGGTACAAAAATTGGAATAGGAATCTTCCTAATTGGGAAAATACGCCAGGAAATATTAATATTCCAGTTCTGCTTTGGCTTTCAAATTTAATAGACTGGTTGGATATGGAAGGATTTGCAAGATCTAGATATCAATTACTTGGTAATGGAAGTCATTGGTTCCCTGGATGTAACTCTAATTCACTTGATGTGGAAGTTTCTGAAGGACAATTAATGAAAGTTTTAGAAGGTCATATAAATCCAAAAAAAGTTATAAATAAATTGAGAATGTTAAAAGAAAAATTTGGAGATAAGGTTGCTCAAAGATTATCAAAAAAATAATTTCATAATGGATTTTTCTCAGGTTTGCCAACTTTTCTTGGGTAAATTTCAGGGCAAAAATTTATTGGTTGAACAATAACAATATTTCGGGTGCCTTTACTTCTTGGTAACAAAATCTTCTTTTTTTCTTTGAATTTTCCTTCTAACGTATCTAAAGTTTTGTCCAGATTTTTACTGTCTTCATCAGTCCATTTGCCACAGTACAAAACTCCTAAACCTTCTTTTTTTAGCATTGGAAGTATATATTCTGAAACTGTGGATGGATTACTCACCGCTCGAGTGGTGGCTATATCGAAGCTATTTCTCATTGATGATTGATGGGCTAAGTTTTCAATACGATCATTTATTATATGAATACTGTTTTTGAAATTGATCTCATTAACTAAAATTTTTAGTGCTTCTGTTTTCTTTTTTGAAGAATCAATCAGGAAAATTTCTGAAGTAGGATGAGTTATGGCATAAGCTAAACCAGGGAAGCCACAGCCAGATCCAATATCTAAAAATTTTTTATTATCGAAATTAATATTTGGGAAAGTTTTAAATGGCCAAATACTGTCAAATACTTGAGATATCCAATAATCGTCCCCATTAATTAATCTAGTTAGATTGGTTTTATTATTTAATTCTTCAATTTTAATTTGTAATTCTTGAAATATAATTATTTCTTCTTCAGTTATTAATGAAGAAATTTCCTTTGGAATGTTTTGTCTTTTCATTTCGTTATGAATATTAATTTTTACTATTCATTGAATACATTTTATTTATTAAAAATTTATTAGAATTACAATATTAATAAAACATTATTTTGAAAGAGGAAATTTCCTATTACAAAATTTTAGGTGTAAATGAAAATGCCTCAAATCATGAATTAAGGAAGGCATTTTGTAAACTTTCTATTGAGCTGCATCCTGATACAACTTCTTTAGAAATCGACGATGCTAAAAGTAAATTCCAAGAAGTTTTAGAAGCTTATGAAAATTTAAATAATAGTAATTTGAGAAAAATATACGATGACAAACTAAAGGAAAAATCTATAAGTAAAAATAATACTAATATTTTTAATAATTTAATAATTGATTCTAATAATCAAAATTTAGTAGGGAATAGAAGACCTTTTTCAAACGGTGAATTGTTTTCGTTATTTCTTTTGATTATTATCATTTCTATTAGTTTAATTTGTTCAGTTTTTATTGCTTCTTTTACTGGTAAAGAATTAGATACAATTCCCATCTGGCTAATAAAATGATTATTTAAAAAAGTTTGTGAATTTCTCTAAAAAACCTATTAACCAACATTCACTTAAATCATTGGAATTGTGGCTAACTGATTTAGGTGCTGTGAAAGATATAAATAATCCATCTAAATGGTATCTATTACTTTCTAGTTGGAATGCAACTATTTTTTTTGAACAAGAAGATTTAAGTGTTATCTGGGAAAGAGAAGGACAAGAAACTAAAAGACTATTTTCCTATTGTATAAATAGAGAAGATGTGGAAAATGCAATTCTGCAAGGACCTTAAATTTTATCTACAGATTATCTAAGATGCGCTTTATTATCCAGTAACTTTTTTCTAATTGAGCATCAGTTATACAAAGAGGTGGCAAAAGATAAATAACATTCCCGAGGGGCCTAATAAATAAACCTTGGGCCATTGCTAGACTCTTTATTTCTTTTCCAATATTATTAAAATACCCTTTTTTATTTCCAATTTCTAAATCGAAGGCAGCAATAGTGCCAGATACTCTAATCTTTTTTACATAGGGTAATTTTTTAAATTTAGTTAAATGAAATAAATGTTTTTCTTCAAGTGAAAGGTATTTGTTGGGTTCTTTTTCTAATAAATCAAGGCTAGCGTTCGCCGCAGCACAACCCAAAGGATTAGCAGTAAAACTATGGCCATGCCAAAAAGTTTTTCTTGGGGAATCATCAATAAAAGACTGAAAAATTTTTTCTTTACATAAAGTTATTCCCATCGGCAAAAATCCACCAGTTAAGCCTTTTGAAATACTTATTAAATCAGGAATTATTTTTGCTTTTTGAAATGCAAAAAGGGTTCCACATCTTCCAAAACCAGTCAATACTTCATCGGCAATTAACAAAGAATTATTATTTTTTATAGTTTCTGAAACTTTTTTAATAAACTGAGGCCTAACCATATTCATTCCTCCTGCTCCTTGAACAAGTGGCTCCAGAATAACTGCTACTGTTGGGGTTTTAAGAAGAGTTTCTAATTTTTGGATTGCCTCATTTTCTTTGCTTTCTACTTTTTCATCATTCATCCAAGTTGAAGGCCATGGGACTCTCCTAACTGGGAACATAAGATTATCAAAACTCTCATTAAAAATATTTCTTTCACCTAAGGCCATTGCTCCAAATGTATCTCCATGATAAGCGCCATCAAAAGCCACTATTTGAGATCTTTTCTCTCCTCTATTTTGCCATGATTGGAAGGCGATTTTTAAAGCTACCTCCACTGCAGTAGAACCATTATCAGAAAAGAATAATCGTTCTAGTTTTGTTACTTTACTAAGCCTTTCTGCCAATTTTTGTGCCTGAGGATGTAAAAAATCAGCAAAGATAACTTGCTCAAGGGTTTTTGCTTGATTGAAAATGGCATCAGCAATGTAAGCGTTACTATGGCCATGAAGAGTGACCCACCAACTACTGATAGCGTCTATTAGTTCTTTTTTTGGATCTTTAGTAAATATAAGCGCATCCTTACCATGAGTTACTTCTATTTGAGGTTTGCTGGTAGTGATTTGAGTAAAAGGGGGCCAAATATTTGGATGCCAATTTTGATTAAGAGTTTCTGAATCAAACGATTTCATTTGGCTTATTTTTTGAGTTTAAAAAGTGAGAGCAACTTATCTTGAATTTCAAGTTCTTTCCAAAGTATATCGAAATTATTTGAGTCAATTTTTCTTATGTAAGGAAATTCAGCAATTAAAGGAATTCCACTAAATTCAACTAGCGTTTTTGGATTGTCTAAGTGTTTTTCACCATTAACAACCAAACCTAAAATCTCAATATTTCTTCGTTTTAAAGCCTCGATACTAAGTAGAGTATGGTTAAGAGTACCCAGTGAGCTCTTACATACTAGTATAACTGGAAGATTCCATTGTTTTATTTGATCTATTTGCAAAAAATTGCGTGTTATTGGAACCATTAAGCCCCCTGCTGTTTCTACAACAAGTGAACCTTTTACTTTCGGTAATCTCAAAATGTCAAAATTAATAATTTTTTTATCTATTTCAGCAGCCCAATGAGGAGATAGAGGTTTTGTAAAAACATACGCTTCTTTAATTATTTTATCTCTACTTACTCGTGCAAGTTTTTCAACAGTCTTGCTATCAGTTTGCGTTTCAATACCACTTTGAATAGGCTTCCAATAATAAGAATTTAATCCTCTTACAAAAAAAGAGCTTATTAAAGTTTTACCAATATCTGTGTCTGTTCCACAAATTATAAATTTGTAAATACTTTCTTTACTATTCATAATTTTTTTATGATTTGAATATCAATTTCCCAAGAAAGGTTAACTGTATTATTGTAATTCTTTGGCCAAAACTTTTGAATTTTTTTTAACTCTTTCACTGTTTTACGTTTACAGTTCGTTGATTGTGCTCCAACATTTTTTATGCTTCTAAAAAGTTTATATACATCTTCAAAATTTTCTAGATAAATAAACTTTTCTGAATAATATATTTCGTTTGATTTGAAATCTTTTAATAATTCTTTAGAGCAAAGGAAATTAAGACCACTGTATTCAATATCAATTTTTCTACAAGTATCTTTCCACTCAGGGAAACAATATTTTGTTGGATATGAAATGATTAAATAACCTCCAGGCATTAATTTACTAAACCAATTCTTTATAATCTTTTCTGGGTTGTTTAACCAATGTATGCAAAAGTTAGATGTTAGCAGAGAAGAGTTATTGATTTCAGGAGGTAAATCATTATTTAAATCCCATAAAATTTTTTTACTAGATAATTTATTCTCGAGAAGCATTTTTTTGCTGAAATCAATTCTGGATACTTTTTGGGAAGAAAAATTTTTTTCTATTTCATCAGCTAATAGTCCTGGTCCTGATCCTAAATCTATCCATTCACCTTTTTTCAGAGGATTTAATTCTTTGATAAAGTGAACAATCTTTTCTGCAAAAAACTTTTGAATATTTGAATATTCTAAATACCGAGATGCAGCATCATTAAAATTATTTTTTATTTTTTCATTCCACTTTGTATTATCCATTGGAGTTATGAAATGTTTTAAGTAAAATCTCATATAAATTTAAATTAGTTAAGCAATGACCTTGTTTAGCTAATTTGATTAAAATAGGCTTTCTATCAATTGTTCTATTCAAGAAATCTAAAAAGTTATTATTTGAGTCGTTGTCAAGAATCATGTCATTTTCTGATTTTATAAAAATAATTTTGCAATCTTTTTTTAAAAAAACTGGAAAATCTCTATTGATGTAAAGTTGTTTTAAATCATTTAAAAGAAGAGGTTTATTTAAACTTTCTAAATTTTTATAAAAGATATTTTTAAAACTATAATTTACATCATTTGGCATAAATGATCTTTGTATAAATTCTTTCAACATATCTTTTGATGCATCTTCTTTGATTTTTGTTTCCATTCTTTTTAGAGACCTCAAAATAAAATTTCTCTTACTACTTACTGGCAGAAAATTATTAAAAGAATTTATTAGAACAATATGAGTAGCTTCTTCTAAAATGGTTTTTCGCATTAAATGAAAACCATATGAATGGCATAAAGTCATTCTGATTTCTTTTTTTGAGTCGCTTGTAATCCATTTTGCTTGATAATTATCTGTCGAAAAATAGCCTCTTTCATTATCTTGCCAATGCCAATTATTTTTTAAAAAATCAACTTTATAATAATCCCAGAAATGTTTATTTAGTCCCCACCCATGTTGAGTAATAATTTGTTTCATTTAAACTCTTTTAAAACTGCAATGAAATTCTTTAGCAGATTAAAATCTAAGTTTCTTCTTATTGTTATTCTAATTCTTGATTGCCCTACAGGTACAGTTGGAGGTCTTATTGCAATTGCTAAAAAACCATTTTTTTCGAGATATTTTTGTAGATAAGTGGCCTTCTCTTCTTGGCCAACAATAATAGATAAAATGTGAGAATCTCCTTGAACCGGAAAACTAAAGTTTCTAATAATTTCATCTTTCCATACCTTCGCAGAGGATAACAAATCATAACCCCATTCTTTATTTTCTAAAATTTTTTTTAAACCTTCTAATGCTCCAGCAGCTAAAGATGGAGCAAGCGCGGTTGTGTATCTAAATGCACCACTTGTTTGTATAAGATATTCACCAATTTCTGAATTCGAAGCTATGAAAGCTCCACCACTTCCAAATGCTTTTCCAAAAGTTCCAGTAATCATAGTTATATCCGAACGGCAATTAAAACTTAAACCCCTGCCTTCAGGGCCCAAGATCCCAATTGCATGAGCTTCGTCAACTAATAATTGAACACTATTTTTTTTGCAAATTTGTGTTATTTCTCTTAGCGGAGCAATTGATCCTTCCATGCTATAAAGAGATTCAACAACAACTAAAATGGAATTTTTTGTGGGGTTAGATTTAATAATTTTATCTTCTAAATCTTTTAAATTATTGTGTGAAAATCGCACCAGTTTTGCTTGAGCAGCTTTGACTCCCACCAATAAAGAGTTATGGATCAATTTATCTGCTATTACGATACTATTTCTATTTGCTAAAGCTTGGATAGCGGCTATATTTGCTTGAAATCCGCTTGGGAAAAGCAATACTTTCCCTTGATCAAGCCACTTGGCAAGTTCTGTTTCTAATAATCTATGTATTGGTCTTGAACCTGTAATAAACCTAGAGCTTCCTGAACCAATACCTTCTAAAAGGCTTGTTTCGTAAGCAGCTTTTATTAAATCCTTGTCTCTACTTAATCCAAAATAATCATTACTGCATAAGTCTATAAGTTTTTTATTTTGTGAATTTAAAGTTAGAAGTTCGAATGGTTTTTTACCTAAAGAAAATGTTATTAATTTACGGACTCTATTTTTTGGAATTTTTATTTTTTTCATTTTGACAAAATAAAATATATTGGATTTAATTAAAAAGATTTAGATTTACTATTAAAGTTTGCAAGGTATTTTTTGTTTATTAATATCTATATAGATCATATATTAAGAAGTTAACTCATCCTCTCTTCAATCACAATTATTGCTTAATTTAGAGGAATATTTCCCTTTTCCGCTAGATGATTTCCAATTAGAGGCAATACAAGCTATTAATAGCGGAAATTCTGTTGTTTTAACGGCACCGACGGGTTCAGGTAAAACATTGATAGGTGAATTTGCTATTTATAGAGGTTTATCTCATGACAGCAGAGTTTTTTATACAACACCTTTAAAGGCTCTATCAAACCAAAAGTTTAGAGATTTTGCTAATCAATATGGTCAGAATAAAGTTGGTCTTTTAACTGGAGATATAAGCATAAATAGAGAAGCGCCAATCTTAGTCATGACGACTGAGATTTTTAGGAACATGCTTTATGGCGAATTTGATGAACTTGATGATCCCTTAGAAAATTTAGAATCTGTAATTCTTGATGAATGTCATTACATGAATGACCCTCAAAGAGGCACAGTTTGGGAAGAGACTATAATCCATTGCCCTACTAGAATTCAAATAATAGCTTTATCAGCAACAATAGCTAATGCAGATCAACTACAAAATTGGATAGAAAAAGTTCATGGACCCACTGTTCTAATTAATAGTGATAAGAGACCAGTCCCACTTAATTTTATTTTTTGTAGTATCAAAGGCCTCCATCCACTTTTAAATAATAAGGGTAATGGAATTCATCCAAACTGTAAGGTTTGGAGAGCTCCTAAAGGCCAGAAAATGAGAGGGAAAGTGGGTAGGATAATGCAACCAAAGTCTCCCTCAATTGGCTTTGTGATCTCGAAATTAGCTGAAAGAAATATGTTGCCAGCTATTTATTTTATTTTTAGTAGAAGAGGATGTGACAAGGCTATTGAGACTATAAAAGATTTAACTTTAGTAAGTTATTCAGAATCATATATAATATCCCAAAAATTAGAAGTTTATCTTAAAAATAATCAAGAGGCAATTAAAGATAAATCTCAATATGAGGCATTAAAACGCGGTATTGCATCTCATCATGCTGGATTATTGCCTGCATGGAAAGAATTGGTTGAGGAATTATTTCAGCAAGGTTTGATAAAAGTTGTTTTTGCAACTGAAACGCTCGCTGCAGGAATTAATATGCCCGCAAGAACAACTATTATTTCTTCTTTATCAAAAAGAACAGAAGATGGACATAGATTATTATTTAGCAGTGAATTTTTGCAAATGTCAGGAAGAGCTGGAAGAAGAGGAAAAGATACCCAAGGATATGTTGTTACATTACAAACAAGATTCGAAGGTGCTAAAGAAGCAAGTGTACTAGCTATTAGCAAACCAAATTCTTTAGAGAGTCAATTCACGCCTAGCTATGGAATGGTACTTAATCTTTTACAAAGTTATACTTTAGAGAAGTCTAAAGAATTAATTAAAAGAAGTTTTGGTAGTTTTTTATATTTAGGTCAATCCTCAGGTGAGAATGTAATTCTTGAAAATTTAGATAAGGATTTAATTGAATTAAAAAAAATTACATCTAACGTTTCATGGAAAGATTTTGATGACTACGAAAAGTTAAAAAATCGTCTTAAAGAAGAGAGAAGACTCTTGAAAATTTTAGAAAAACAAGCAGCAGAAAAATTATCAGAAGAGATCACTAATGCACTCCCATATATTAAAGATGGAAGCTTAATTTCAATCAAAGCTCCTCAAATTAAAAGAAAAATTGTTCCAGGATTAATTTGTAAGAAAATATATGAATCCCAAAAAATTAAGAGTTTATTGTGTTTGACAATTGATAATTTATTTATTCTTATAAAACCCTCATACATAGTAAGTATTTTTAATGATTTGGATACAATTGATGTCTTTGGACTTGAAGCACCAAAGATGTATTTCTCAGGAGAGGTATTTAGGGGAGATGATATGACGCAGTGTTTTGCGGATCGAATTATGGAAGTTTCTAAAAAAAATGATTTACAAACTCCACAATATGATCTGACAACGGAAGTTTTGGCACAACAGCAACAAATTAATAATTTAGAAGAAACCGTCACTAATCATTCCGCACATAGATTTGGAGACTCCAGAAAATTAAAGAAATATAGAAAAAGAATTGTTGATGTTGAACAAGAAATAAATATGAGAAAAAAGCTTCTTGATGATAAAGAAAATCATAACTGGAGAACTTTTACCGACTTGATTAAAATTTTGAATCATTTTGGTTGTTTAAATGATTTGAAATTGACAGAAGTTGGACAAACAGTTGGTGCAATAAGAAGTGAAAATGAATTATGGATTGGTCTTGTTTTAGTTAGTGGTTATTTGGATGATTTAGATCCTCCTGAGTTAGCTGCAATTATTCAAGCTATATGTGTAGATGTAAGGAGGCCTAATCTTTGGTGTAATTTCAAGCCTTCTTTAAAGGTAATAGATGTTTTTAATGAATTAGATGGTTTAAGAAAATTAGTCGCTTGTCAACAAAATAAGTTTCATATTGAAATTCCTATCTATTTAGAAATAGAATTGACTGGGATTATTTCTGAATGGGCAAAAGGAAAAAAATGGAAAGATTTGGTTTTTAATACTTCATTAGATGAAGGCGATGTAGTTAAGATTATTAGAAGATCAATTGATGTCCTTTCTCAAGTACAATATTGTATTGGTGTTAGTAATAAATTAAAAAGTAAAGCAAAGCTAGCATTAAAAGCTATTAATCGTTTTCCTGTTTCTGAATCTAATGATCTTATAAAAGTATCTGAAGATATTAATCCTGCAACAAAAAGAATTGACAATAATTCTTAAATTTTTGAATCAAATCATTGAATTAATATTCATTGCTTTATCCAATTCATCTTCTTTTAAATAACCTAATTTAAGTGTTGCCTCTTTTAAATTTAATGATTCTTTGAAGGCAAGGTTTGCAATTTCAGCTGCTTTTTCATAGCCAACTTTTGGCACTATGGCTGTAACCAACATTAGTGAATTTTCTAAATTTAACTTCATATTCTTTTGATTAGGTTCCATCCCATCAACTAATTTTGTTCTGAAGTTTTCTATTGCATTTTTAATTAATTTTAAACTTGTAAGAATATTAAATCCAATAAGAGGCTTGTATTCATTCATCTGTAAAGTGCCGTTAGAATTTGCCATTGAAACTGCATATTCAAGACCCATTATCTGAGTGCAAACCATTGATAAGGCTTCGCATTGAGTCGGATTTACTTTGCCCGGCATGATAGAACTTCCGGGTTCATTTTGAGGGATAATTAATTCATATATTCCTGATCTTGGACCAGAAGATAGAATTTTTATATCATTTGAAATTTTAAATAATGCACCAGCTAATATTTTTATCTGACTCATTACTTGGGCTAGACGATCGTGCGAAGCCATTATAGAAAAATTATTTTTTGATTTATAGAACATTAGATTAGTATCATCGGAAATTGATTTTATTGAATCTTCACAAAATCCTTTTGGACAATTAATACCTGTACCAACTGCAGTTCCTCCCAGAGGTAAGAAATACAATTCATTCAGACTCATAATAATTGCATTCTCAGCATCTTTAAGTTGCTCTGACCATCCTGATATTTCTTGCCCAAAAGTAAGGGGCACTGCATCTTGAAAATGGGTTCTTCCTATCTTTATAAGGTCTTTCCATTTTTCACTTTTTTTATCAAGGATCTTTGTAAATTCTCTGATAGTTGGAACTAAATTTTTGATTATTTCATTAACAACAGATATTTGAATAGCAGCAGGAAAAGTATCATTAGTTGACTGAGATTTATTTACATCATCATTCGGATGAATTGGTTGATGACTACCAAGCTCTGAATTTGTTTTTAATGCTGCAATATTTGAAATTACCTCATTTACATTCATATTTGTTTGCGTGCCACTACCTGTTTGCCAAACCTTTAAGGGAAACTGTGAATCATGAAGCCCATCAAGTATTTCTGTACATGCCTCTACAATTAAATCTTTTTTCCTTTTATCTATTAACCCTAGATTGAAATTTGCAATTGCAGCAGCCTTTTTTATGAGAGTGAGTGAATAAATTAACTCAATTGGAATTAATTCTTCTCCAACAGAAAAATTTATTATCGATCTTTGTGTTTGAGCACCCCACAAAGCCTCTAATGGAACCTCTATTGTTCCCATACTATCTTTTTCAATCCTAAATTTTTTTGTCATTATTCCTCTGAAAACACTGGTTTCATTTGGATAAGGTTTTCAGTAATCCTAGATACCTAACTTCTCCCATATTACACTTAAATTATTGAGATGAATTGAAGGATTAAAACATTCTTCTAAGTCACTTTGATCAATAAAATCCATTATTTCATTATCTCTCTCTATATTTTGTTTGAAATCCCCATTCTGAGTATTCCAGGCCAGATGCGCATTTTTTTGTACTAAGCTATAAGCTTTTTCTCTAGACAAGCCTTTTTCTACAAGTAAAAGTAAAACTTTCTGACTAAAGATTACACCACCATATATATTTAAATTTTTGAGCATATTTTTTGGATAAACTTCCAAATGACTTACTATATCTTTCATCTCCCTGAGCATAAAATGCAAACAGATTGATACGTCAGGCAACATAATACGTTCATTTGAACTATGGCTAATATCTCTTTCGTGCCAAAGCGGAACATTTTCCAGAGCTGTTATGACGTAACTCCTCAAAATTCTTGCTAAACCGCTTACTCTTTCACTTCTAATAGGATTTCTTTTATGAGGCATGGCAGAACTTCCTTTTTGCCCTTTTGTAAAGCCCTCCTCAACTTCTAAAACATCAGTTCTTTGTAAATTTCTTATTTCAGTTGCGAATCTATCTAGAGAAGCACCAACTAGTGCAATAGTTTGCACATATTCTGCATGTCTGTCTCTCGATATAACTTGGGTACTTGCTGTGTCTGGTTTTAAGCCAAGTAAATCACAAGTTATCTGTTCCACCTCAGGGTTTGTATTAGCGTAAGTTCCCATAGCTCCGCTTATTTGTCCAATTGCTATAGATTCTTTCAGTGTTAACAATCTTTTTTTGTTCCTTATTATTTCTGCTAACCATCCAGCAAGTTTAAAACCGAAGGAAATTGGCTCCCCATGAATTGCATGAGATCTGCCAATCATTAATGTATTTTTATGCTTACTAGCTAATAATCTGACTTCATTTTCTAGGTTCTCAATTTCTTCTAATAACAATTTGCAAGAATCTTTTAACTGAAGAGATAAGCCAGTATCAAGTACATCGCTACTGGTCATACCTACATGGATATATCTTCCAGAATCTCCCACAAATTCATTAACGCTTGTAAGAAATGCAATAACGTCATGTTTAACTTCTTTCTCAATTTCTGTGATTCTAGATTCATCAAACTTTGCATTTGAACGTATCTCTTTCATGGCATTCTCAGGAATTTTCCCAAGAGAAAAATTTGCTTCACATGCAGCTATTTCAACCTTAAGCCAACTCTGGAATTTTGAGCTTTCAGTCCAGATTTTTCCCATTTCGGGTAATGTGTAACGCTCGATCACGAATTTTATTAATCATCAATTTAAACTTTATAACCAAAATTGAATTATTGCCCTATACCTTAAAGATGTACTTGCCATTGAACATATTTGCCTGATTATTATTTTCTTATGTAACATTCTTCTGTCAATTAAAGACAGTTTAAATATAAAAAATATTTGCGTTCATTTCGTTCTTTACTAATGGGTAATTTTTTAGTTCTAATTTAAAATTAGAAGGTATGAGAGAATTTGGATCTTCATTTTGTATAAGTTCATTATTCGGTCTTTACATTATTGATGAATAGATGATTAAAAAAAGTAGATTAGACCTTTATCTTCTTAAAAAAGGTTTGTGTGAAACTCGTCAAAAAGCCCAAGGTTTAATTCTTGCCGGCAAGGTTAAAGATGTCAATGGAAAAGTATTGGATAAACCTGGACATCAAGTATTAATTGGATCTGAATTTTTTATTGATTCAGAACCTATGTTTGTTTCAAGGGGAGGGGAAAAATTATTGGAGGCATTTAAAAGACTTGAAGTTAAAGTAAAAGATAAAATATGTATTGATGCAGGAATCTCAACGGGAGGATTTACTGATTGCTTATTGCAACAAGGAGCAAAGTTAGTTTTCGGGATAGATGTTGGTTATGGACAGACTGCATGGAAGATTAGAAAAAACTCAAAAGTCTTACTTTTTGAACGAACAAACATTCGAAATTTAAAACCTCAAGATCTTTTATCTAGAAGTGATGAATTGCCAAATTTTGTGGTTGCTGATTTGTCTTTTATCTCATTAAAGTTAGTTTTTAAATCCATTAGTAATTTATTAGTAGGAGATTGCATAGAGGGGATATTTTTAATTAAACCCCAATTCGAGGTGGGTAAAGATAAAGTTTGTAAAGGAGGGGTAGTTCGTAATCCTAAATTTCATACTGAGGCAATAGAGTCTGTTATTGAAACTGCAAAAAGTTTTCAGTGGAATGTAAAGAATTTGATAGCATCTCCATTGGTAGGTCCTGCCGGAAATCATGAATATTTAGCTTGGATGTGTTTAAAAAGTGAATCAAATCCTAGTATTAATAGAGAATATATACAAAACTTAGTAAAAGAAACTCTTTGAATTAAAGAGCTTCTCCATCTTTGTCGCCAGTTCTAATTCTCACAACAGAATCAATTGATGTAATAAATATTTTCCCGTCACCTATTTCTCCAGTTTTCGCTGCTTCCGCAATCGCATCTATGACTGAATTAACCTTTTCATCTTCTACTACAACTTCTACTTTGAGTTTTTGAAGGAATTCTACAGTAAATTCAGAACCTCTATATCTTTCAACTTGTCCTTTTTGCCTTCCAAAACCTCTGACTTCGCTAACCGTCATTCCAACAATACCAGAGTTTACTAATGCAATTTTTACATCCTCTAGTTTAAATGGACGTATGATTGCCTCAACTTTCTTCATGATTAGAGATTTAGTATTGTTATTTTAATCGTTTTTTTGGAAAACATCCAACATTGAAATATCAGAAAAACATTTAATATCAAGGCCTGCATCTGTGGCGTCTTCAATTAATAATTTGGAGTTTTCCTCAGAAATGATTATTGTACTATTTGATAAAGCTTCCCACTGTTCATTCTCAAAGTGTGTTTGAAGCCATAACATTCCAATTGCACTCTTGGGTTGAAGTGACTTATTAAGCTTGTTATCGATATTTGTCAAACAAATGTCCATTAATTTTTCTTTGAACTAGATACATATAACCCTTTAGAACAGCATCTTGAATGTCGCGATTGATACAAAAATAAGATTTAACAGCTTTTGTCTTAGTCAACTGTAATAATTAACCTTATCGAGATTTTTGCGAATTTTGATCTTTATATATAGTTTTAGTAAATAAGTTCTACTAAAAATGAGTAAAGCTAAATTAAATGATTCGACACAAAGCCCACTATATGGTGAAAGAATTATTGAAGAATCAAAAATAATTTGTTTCGAAAATCCAAATAAAAAAAGAATTTATGAAGTTTCTATCCAATTACCTGAATTCACTTGTAAGTGCCCATTTTCTGGTTATCCAGATTTTGCAAAGCTAAATATCATTTATCAACCTAATTTGAGAGTCTATGAGTTGAAGTCTTTAAAGCTTTATATTAACAGTTTTAGAGATGTAAAAATATCACATGAGGAAGTTGTAAATAGAATTATGGATGATTTAGTGAATGAAGGCTCACCTCACTGGATACATTTAAATGCTGCATTTAATCCCAGAGGGAATGTTTCTATGCAGTTAGATGTATTTAGTGGAAAGAAAAAAAATTAAAAATTTTTAATCTCTTCTAACAATTTAAAAAATTCTTTTTTAAAGCCAACTAGATTTTTATTACTAAGACCTCCAATAAATAACTTTTGTGATTCTTCATTTACAAGAATCCATAATTGGTTAGTTGGTATAAGACTTATTATTGTTCCAAAAATTATTAAAATAAAAGAAAAGTAAATAAATGGAATAGACGGATCATTTTTAATTATTAATCCACTGCTAGGGATTATTTTTTTCAGAGATACTTTTGAAGAGTTAATTTCTAAGGGATTATCATTGATATAAAGATTATTTCCAGAAAAATTTTCTACATTAGAAATTTTAAGCGGCCCATTTTCATTATCTATTGTTAGAAGGAAATTTTTTTTTGTCTCTGATCCTAATGCAACTAAAACTCCCCAAACTTGATTGCCGATTTCTGGAATCTCCTTTAATTGTAATTGATAAAGGATATTATCTATTTCTAAAACAACATTTGATATTGCCCAATCAGCTTGATAAATAGTTAATCCCTTAAACCTTATTGGGTGATTAACTTTGGCCATTTTTATTTCATTTAAGTTAAGATCTTCAGAAGAAAAAATTAACTTTGAAATAAATTGTTTAGGTATACCATCACTTTCTCGTTCTATAGAAAAATCGACTAATTTTACATTGGCTTTTGAGTTTGTGCTCTCATTAATAAGATCTAAACTTTCTCCAGGCAGTAAATATTGTTCTTTTGATTGACTTGTAAAATTTCCATATGCTGAACCTACAAGTAAGATAATTAATCCGACATGTACAACTAAAGGACCGATTTTTCCAATTAAACCAGTTCTTGCAGAAATATGACTTTTAAATTTGTATGTTTTCCATCCTCTTTTTTTAAGTAATAAATCTACTTTTGATATGAGGTCTCCATCTTGATTGATTTGGTGACTTGAAGTTAATTGCAGTTTGCTAAATTTTTTTTCACTTTTATATTCAATCCATTTTAATGAAGCTTTTAATGAAGGGATTTGTCTCCTGAAACTACAAGCTGCTAAGGAAATGCAAAGAAGAATTAATGTAAATAAAAACCAAAAGCTTGTATATACATGATCCAATTGAAGTGTTAAGACTTTTTCTCCATCTAAAAGTCCAAAAATTGGAGCATTATCGAAATTATCAATATAGAATTTTTTATTACTCCCTTGAGGTACAAAAGTACCTATGCCACTTGTAATGGCAATAAAGATTATAAGTGATATAGCGAATTTTAAACTTGATATTTTTAAAATTAGATTCTTAAAAATAATCATTTAAATCCAATTTGAAAATAAATTTAATAATCCTAGGGAAACTAAAAATATCCCACTTAAGGTTGGAATTATTTGACTAAATTTTCTAAGCTCTAAAAATTTTTTTAAGTTTTCTGCGGTGGCTCCCGCAATGATTAATGGAGTGACTTGGCCTATTCCAAAGAAAAATAAGAAAATAATTGAGATTATCGGGTTTTTAGCTTGCGATACCCAAGCTAGAAGAGTTGCTAAAACTGGAGTTATGCAAGGTGAAGAGGCTAGTCCAAAAGTAGTTCCTATTGTAAAAGGTGCTATGAGGGATGGTATTTTGTCTTCTAGTATTTTTAGATCAGGTCCATTTGGAAACTGAAACTTTAGAATCCCTAATAAATTTAAACCCATTAGTATTGCTATTAGAGCAACAAATGAAGTGTAATAAGATGGAATTTGCCCGTATATTTTACCTAATAATCCACTTGCAGCCCCCAGTGCAACAAGCGAAAAAACGACTCCTCCGGAAAAACTAATAAGTTTAAATTTATTTTTCTCTGTTCCTCCTATATAAGCAATTGTGACTGGAAGTAATGATAATGAACATGGCCCAAGACTTGTTAAAAGTCCTGCGCTGAAAACCAAAAATATAGTAAATGGACCAGGACTATTAAGACCATTCTGCATAAGCAGATTACCTTTTTGAGATATTTCTGAAATAACTAAATTAAATGATTCGATAACTTGCCTTAAATCCCTCTAAATTCTAACTAATTAAGAGACTTTCGTGTACTAATCATACCTATGAATCCTGTTGATTCTAATGAACATCTCAGTAACATGCCTGCAATAAAAAAATAAGCGATTAACGAATTACCACCATAACTAATGAAGGGTAGTGGTAAGCCTGTAGTGGGCATTGACCCTGTTGCTACTGCAATATGCATGATTGATTGACCTGTTAATAATACACCACATCCGATAGCAACTAATTTTGTATAGTTGTTCCTGCACTTAATACTAATTCTTAGGCTTACATAAGAGAATACTGCTAAAAATCCTAAAAATAAGGTACACCCCAACAAACCAAATTCTTCCGCAAAAATAGCAAAAATAAAATCTGTATACATGAAAGGTAGATACTGTAATTTTTGTATAGACAGTCCAAAACCTTGGCCAAATAGACCACCTGAACCTATAGCTAATAAACTCTGGACCAATTGAAATCCACTTGCCTGTTGATCTTCCCAAGGATTAATAAATGAAGTAACTCTAAGTTTTTGATATTCGTTATTTAGGATACTAATGTATCCAGTGAAGACTCCAAATGAAGCAAATGAACAAAGAGAGCTAAGTTTTACACCTCCACATAAACCCATTACCCAAAAAAGAATTCCAGTTAATGATGCAGTACTTAAATTTGGTTGCTTAAGTATTAATAAAATTAATAAGCCAAAGGAGAATATTGAAATAAATTTTTTATCATTCTTTATCAGATTCCAATGAGCAAAAAGGTTAGAAGCTTCAAGAATTAAAAAAGGTTTTATTAATTCAGATGGTTGCAGACGTAAATTCCCTAGTTCTAGCCATCTTGATGAGCCATTCACTGTAATTCCAGTAATATTGGTTAGGAAAATCAACAAAAATAAAATATAAAAAATAATTCTTGAAAATTTTAAAAGATTTCTAATTTTCGTATGAAGAACGAAATAAAACAGACCAATGCCTGGAATTGTCCAAATAATTTGTTTTTTTAAGAAATAAGCCCAATTTCCCATTTCCTTACTAGCCACCCACCAACTTGAAGATCCCAGAATGCATATTCCAAATATTGACCAAATTCCAATTAGTAGTATTAGAATTTTTGCCTCATAAGGCCATATTGTCCAAGGCAAAGGAAAAAAAGATTCTATAAAGTTGCTTTGATCACTTTCTTTACAAGCACTATGGTTTTTTTTTCTTTTAGAAATTCCTCTATATTTTATTTTTTCTTGACTTATCTCCAATTTTTTTAGATGAATATTTACTATTGAGACGTTTAATTGAGATTTTGCCAAGTCTTTTATTAACGTTTTAAAGTGTTAAAACAATTTAAAAGATAACTTTTCATGATTTTTTTCTCGAAGAATAAAGTAAAAAATGGTCTATAAATTCATCATAAATCTTAAGAATTAATTTTTTATAGAAAAAAACTAGCTAAAAGGGACCTCTCCGTGATAGATTCCGTGAGTTTATATACTTACTTCAAACCATACAGAGAGGGTTTCTAAACTATGTTCACATCAGTGGACTCAAATAGAAAAAAACTTGAGCATCCTTCTGATCAGAATGTTCAATTTCCTCAATCCTTAGATAATTCGATCGTTAAAGAAAGTAAATCTGGTATTGCCAACCAAATAGATAATTTGCTTTCTCAAAATGATGAATATACAAAATTGCAATTAACAATTTTCGGGATTACTTTTATTGTCTCTCTTTTATTAGCATCAATAACTGGAATTTTTCTAGGATTTACGTTTGGTTTTAGTATTTTTATAGGTGCAATTGCCGGTATTTTTTACCTCCGTTTGCTTGCTAAAAGTGTGGGGAAACTTGGTAAAGAATCATCAGGTGTATCAAAATTGCAACTATTAGTTCCAGTTTGCCTCTTTATTTTTGCAAGCAAGCTAGGATCTTTAGATATTTTTCCTGCAATGATAGGTTTTTTCATTTATAAACCTTCACTCATTTTTTATTTTTCACGCTCCTAGGTGAATTTTTTTTCTAAAAAATTTACTAATCTCTTATTCAAATCAAATGTTCTTTAATTCCTTGCTAACTAGTTTTGCAGCATTAGAAGTTGGTCAACATCTTTATTGGCAAATTGGAAATATCAGGCTTCATGGGCAGGTATTTTTGACATCTTGGATTTTATTAGGAGCTTTATTAGTTTTTATTTCTTTAGGAACTAAAAAAATGGAAAATGATCCTAAGGGCCTTCAAAACCTGCTTGAATTTCTCTGGGATTATATACGAGATCTAGCGAGGACTCAAATAGGTGAAAAAGTTTATAGAGATTGGATGCCATTTATAGGTACTTTATTTTTATTCGTCTTTGTGAGTAATTGGGGAGGAGCTTTAATTCCTTGGAGATTGATTGAGTTACCAAGTGGCGAATTGGGCGCACCTACCGCAGATATAAATACAACAATAGCCTTGGCTTTATTGGTTTCACTTTCTTATTTCTATGCAGGTTTGAGTAATAAGGGTTGGAGATACTTCGAATACTATGTTCACCCAACTCCAATTATGCTTCCTTTTAAAATTCTAGAGGACTTTACTAAACCTTTATCACTATCTTTCAGGCTATTTGGAAATATTTTGGCTGATGAACTAGTTGTTGGTGTTTTAGTATTCTTAGTTCCACTAATTCTGCCAATACCTGTTATGTTTCTAGGATTATTTACTAGTGCAATTCAGGCATTGATTTTCGCAACTCTTGCTGCCTACTACATAGGAGAAGCTGTTGAAGAACATCATTAGCTGTCTTCTAATACAATCAAACGCTTTTACAAAGTGTCTGTAATCTGGCAAAATATCTAATCGCGTAGGTCTGAGAATATCAGACCCATTCTTAAATTAAAAGAATGTCCAAGCGTGTATGACAAAAAGATTTATCACAAGTATTAAGCTCTTTATTTCAAAATTATGGATTCGATTACTTCCGCTGCATCTGTTGTAGCTGCTGGTTTAGCAGTTGGCCTAGGTGCTATTGGCCCAGGTCTTGGACAAGGTAACGCAGCTCAAGGTGCTGTTGAGGGTATAGCCCGTCAACCAGAAGCTGAAGGTAAAATCAGAGGAACTCTTCTTTTATCATTCGCTTTCATGGAGTCATTAACAATTTACGGATTAGTTGTGGCTTTGGTATTACTTTTTGCGAATCCTTTTTCCTAAAAGTTAATATTGCTTTTATTTCTTATTAGCAATATTTAAATTTAATTTTTTAATTTCAACCGAATCATATGTTGGCCTTTAATTATTTTGGTGCTACAGAAGGTGGATTATTTGATATAAATGCCACTTTGCCGCTAATGGCAATACAAGTAGTTGCTCTTACTTACATATTAAATTCTCTCTTTTTTAAGCCTGTTGGCAATGTTGTTGAAAAAAGAGAAAAGTTTGTAAGTAACAATATTATTGAGGCGAAAAATAAACTTTCAGAAGTTGAAAAATTAGAAGCTGATTTATTAACTCAGCTTCAAAGTGCTCGAACAGAAGCCCTAAAAATTGTGAGCGAAGCTGAGAATGAGTCTGAAAAGCTTTATAAAGAAGCACTAGAACTTGCCAACAATGAGGCAAATGCTTCAAAAGAAAAAGCAAGGCTAGAAATTGAAAATCAGACGAATGCTGCTCGTGATCAACTTTCTAAACAGGCTGATGATTTAAGCGAACTTATTGTTAATAGATTGATTCTAGAAAAATGAATTTAACTCTTTTAGCTACAGAAGGTTTTGGATTTAATTTCAATTTATTTGAAACTAATATCCTTAATTGGGCTGTAGTAGTTTTCGGCCTTTATAAATTTTTGCCGGGTTTCCTAGGTAAGATGCTTCAAAAAAGGAGAGAAGGAATTCTTCTTGAATTAAAAGATGCTGAAGACCGACTCCTCAAAGCTACTCAAGCTTTAGAGAAGGCAAAGAAAGACTTATCTTCAGCAGAAGAAAAAGCTTCTCAAATAAAAGCAGATTCACTTAAAAGATCTGAATCAATCAGAATGGAAAGTGAGAAAAAAGCTATAGAAGAGATGGCACGAATTAAACAAAGTGCAATATCTGATGAGAGCTCTGAAGCATCCAGAGCAATTTCTCAACTTCGAAAAGAAGCTGTTGAACTAGCTATTAAAAAAGCTTTAGATTCTCTTCCAAATCGACTTGATAAGACAACACAAGAAAATTTGGTAACTCAATCAATTAACAATATTGAGGGGAACTAATGCCACTTTTAAATTCAGTCACTACACCATACGCAGAGGCGTTACTTCAAGTTGTGAATGAAAATTCGCAAACTGAAGAGATGGTTTCTGATGTTAAACAACTCTTGGAATTAATAAATGATTCTCCTGAATTAGAGAAGGCACTATCCTCTCCCATTTTAGAGACAGATGCTAAGAAGAAAATCATTATTGAAATTTTTTCAAATAAGGTTAATCCTTCTTTACTAAATTTCTTGAAATTATTAGCCGATAGGCAAAGAATTGGAATTCTTACTTCAATTCTTGATAGGTTTTTAGAGATTTACCGAGAAAATAGTAATATTGCTTTGGCAACTGTTACTTCTGCAGTCGAGCTTACTGATGAACAGAAAGGTTTAATTACCAAAAAAATCATCAATATTGCTGGAACTGAAAAATTAGAACTTGTAACTAAAATTGACCCATCTCTTATTGGTGGTTTCGTTGCCAGTGTAGGATCAAAAGTAATTGATGCTTCCCTTGCTTCACAAATAAAAAAACTTGGCTTATCCCTATCCAAGTAACTTTTAAATCAACCTTAAATTCTTAAATCCATGGTATCTATACGCCCTGATGAAATCAGTTCAATCTTAAAACAACAAATAACTGATTACGACCAATCTGTAAGTGTTAGCAATGTAGGAACTGTTCTGCAAATCGGTGATGGCATCGCAAGAATATATGGCTTAGATCAGGTCATGGCAGGTGAGTTATTGGAATTTGAGGATGGTACCGAGGGTATAGCTTTAAATCTTGAAGATGATAATGTTGGAGCCGTTTTAATGGGTGAAGCACTTGGTGTCCAAGAAGGAAGTAACGTTAAATCTACAGGTAAAATCGCATCTGTTCCAGTTGGTGAAGCAATGCAGGGGAGAGTTGTTAACCCTCTTGGACAACCAATAGATGGGAAAGGGGAAATTCCAACAAGTGATAATAGATTGATCGAAGAAATGGCTCCTGGAATAATCAAGAGAAGATCAGTGCATGAACCGATGCAAACAGGTATCACATCTATTGATGCAATGATTCCTGTTGGAAGAGGTCAAAGAGAATTAATTATTGGTGATAGGCAAACTGGAAAATCTGCAATTGCTATTGACACAATAATCAACCAAAAAGGTCAAGACGTAGTTTGTGTTTACGTAGCAATTGGTCAGAAGTCAGCATCGGTAGCAAATATCGTAGAGGTTTTAAGAGAGAGAGGAGCTCTAGATTATACTGTCGTAGTTAGTGCAGGAGCTTCTGAACCAGCTGCTTTACAGTACTTAGCACCATATACTGGTGCAGCAATCGCTGAGCATTTTATGTATCAGGGTAAAGCAACACTTGTTATTTATGATGATCTAACAAAACAAGCTCAGGCTTATAGACAAATGTCTCTTCTTTTAAAAAGACCACCTGGAAGAGAGGCTTATCCTGGAGACGTATTCTACTTACACAGTAGATTACTAGAGAGAGCAGCAAAACTTTCTGATGCAATGGGAGGTGGCTCTATGACAGCTCTCCCAATTATTGAAACTCAGGCAGGGGACGTTTCTGCTTACATTCCAACTAATGTTATTTCAATTACGGATGGACAAATATTCTTGAGTGCTGATTTATTTAACTCAGGATTAAGACCAGCTATTAATGTTGGTATTTCTGTAAGCCGTGTTGGAGGAGCCGCTCAGACAAAAGCAATAAAAAAAATTGCAGGAACTTTAAAATTAGAACTTGCACAGTTTGATGAACTAGCTGCTTTTTCTCAATTTGCCTCTGATCTTGATGAAGCAACTCAGCAACAACTTGAAAGAGGTAAAAGATTAAGAGAGTTATTAAAACAACCTCAATTCTCTCCATTAAATCTTGCAGAACAAGTTGCAGTTGTATATGCAGGAGTTAAAGGTCTTATTGATGAGGTACCTGTTGAAGACGTTACCAAATTTGCTACTGAACTTAGGGAATACTTAAAGTTAAATAAATCAGAATTTATAGAAGAAATTCTTAAAGAAAAGAAATTGAACGATGGATTAGAAGCAACACTTAAAGAGGTGATAAACGAAGTTAAATCTTCAATGCTTGCCACAGTTTAAATTATTTAAGGATATACCATGGCAAATCTTAAAGAGATTAGAGATCGAATTGTTTCCGTTAAAAACACTAGGAAAATAACGGAGGCTATGAGACTTGTTGCTGCTGCAAAAGTAAGAAGAGCACAAGATCAAGTTCTAAAAAGTAGACCCTTTGCAGATAAACTTGCCCGGGTTTTAGAAAATATACAATCTAGAGTACAATTTGAGGCTGTCGACTCTCCTTTATTAACTAAAAGAGAGGTAAAGACCATTACTTTGGTTTGCATTACTGCAGATAGAGGTTTATGCGGTGGTTACAACACAAATATAATAAAAAAAGTAGAAATTAGATACGCAGATCTAGTCAAACAAGGGTATCAACCAAATTTGATTTTAGTAGGAAAGAAAGCTATTGGATATTTTCAAAATAGAAAGGATAGATATGTAATTAAAAGTACATTCAAAGAACTAGAACAGGTGCCTACAGTCAAGGACTCAGAGGGAGTTACAAATGAGATTTTAGCTGAATTCCTTTCAGAAAGTTCTGATAGGGTGGAAATTATTTACACGAAATTCATCACTCTAGTTAGCTGCGCCCCTGTCGTTCAAACATTATTGCCACTTGATCCCCAAGGAATTGCTGAGGAAAACGATGAAATTTTTAGGTTGACTACGAAAGATAGTAAGCTGCTTGTTGAAAAATCAAATATCGAAAAAAGTGATTCAGAGAAGTTGCCATCAGATATTGTTTTTGAACAAAGTCCTGATCAACTATTAGATTCATTGTTACCATTATATTTGCAGAATCAGGTCCTCAGAGCTCTTCAAGAGTCCGCAGCTTCAGAACTCGCTTGTAGGATGACCGCTATGAATAATGCGAGTGATAATGCTAAAGAATTAGCAAGTACTTTGAATCTAACCTATAACAAGGCCAGACAAGCAGCTATTACTCAAGAAATATTAGAAGTTGTAGGTGGTTCTGCAGTTTAGTAATAAGATTTAGGATATGCCTGAATACAATATCAAAGTTCTATTTGAACAAAAGACTTTAGTTTTTTATGTTCTGAAGATCAAGAAATTATTTCAGCGGCACAAATGAATGGAATAGATTTACCAAATAGTTGTTGTTCAGGAGTTTATACAGATTATGCATCCATGATATTGGAAGGTTCTGTAGATCAAGGAGATGCTATGGGATTAAATGATAATTTGAGGGAAAATGGCTTTGCACTTTTGTGTGTGGCATATCCCAAGTCAGATTTGAATATTGTTATTGGTAAAGAAGTCGAAAATGACTATCATAACGAACAATTTGGTAAATATTAAAAATGAAATTAAGTTCAGTTGATTTTTATTTAGATTGGCCAGTTTCAATGAAATTAAAAAATTTAAGAGAATTTATTATTGCAAATTTAGAAAAAAAAGGTGATGTTATTCGATGGTCAATTGTTGATATTCAAAATTCTATTGACTCTTTTGGAACAAAAAAACTTAAAATTAAAGCTGTCTTAGCTAATTAAAAAATAAAAATTTGAAATATTTTTAATAATGGAAAATTCACCAACAATATTCATCATACCAACTGGTATTGGTTGTGAAGTAGGAGGTTTTGCTGGGGATGCACTTCCTACCGCTAAATTATTAGCATCGGCAAGTGGATGTTTAATTACTCATCCAAATGTTATGAATGGCGGCTCTCTTTCTGAAAAAGATAAAAATATTTTTTATGTTGAAGGTTATTGTCTAGACCGACTTGCTAAAGGAGAAGTCGCTTTAAAAAAGGTAAAGCAACAGAAAATTGGGATAATTTTTGATTCAGCCATTGAAAGTGAAATCTTAGTAAGACATTTACAAGTTGCTGATGCATGTGTTTCTACTTTAGGGATTAATGTTCATTCTTATGTAATTACAAAAAAGCCATTAAACATAGTTATTGATTCTGACTCGTCAAAAATAAGTGGTGGCATAATTGAAAATCCTGATACTCTAATTGATGCTGGAAAATGTTTAATAGAAAAAGGAGTTACGGCTATAGCAATTGTGGCAAAATTTCCAGATGATTCAGATTCTTCAGAAACAAATATTTATCGAGAGGGAAAAGGGGTAGATCCTATCTCTGGAGTCGAAGCAGTTATAAGTCATTTAATAAGCAAATTCCTAAAAGTTCCTTGTGCTCACGCACCTGCTTTAAATCCAATTGAATTGAATAAAAAATTAGATCCTCGTGCAGCTTCAGAAGAAATAGGATACACCTTTTTACCATCAGTATTGATTGGGTTAAGCAATGCTCCTGACATTGTTGAATTGCCTGCTAAAAATGAATTAATCTCACTACACCCTGATCAGATTGAAACTATTGTTGTTCCTAATGGGGCACTAGGTGGAGAAGCAGTACTAGCAGGAATTGAAAAAGGTTTAAATATTATCTCTGTAAAAAATCAAAATACATTAAAAGTGACAAGTGAGTTTTATGATTATCCCAATCTTTTTGAAGTGGATAATTACCTAGAAGCTGCAGGCCTAATTATTGCTATCAAAAAAGGTATAAACCTTGATTCAGTAAAACGGCCTTTAAAAAAAATCCAACAGTGTTCTTATAGTGATTAATAAGATATTGCAATTGGAACTCTCCAGTCACTTCCCAATGACTGACTGCTTAGTTTAAGAATAGGGGGAGCCTGCTTTCTTTTGAATTCCGCTTTTTTAATAAGTGATATTATTTTTAAAATTAATTCTTTTTTATAACCATCTTCTTCTAGTTGTTGTAAATCTTTTTTCTCTTCAATAATTCCTTTAAGAATATTATCTAAAATAGAATAAGGTGGGAGAGAATCAGTATCCAATTGATCAGGACCTAATTCGGCACTTGGAGCTTTTGTGCGTATATTTTCTCCAATTATATTGACATTAGTATCTAACATATATGATTTTCTATGATTGATTGAATCTTCGCTATCAATCCAATTGCATAATTTAAAAACATTAGTTTTGTATAAATCCCCAATTACTGATAATCCCCCATTCATATCGCCATAAAGTGTGCAGTATCCTACAGCTAGCTCTGATTTATTTCCTGTTGAAAGTAATAAATGCTTTTCTTGATTTGCTAAAGCCATTAGAAGCGTTCCTCTGATCCTTGATTGAATATTTTGATTTGTTACTTCAGCCATCTCGAAAGATATGGTTTTCAAAAAAGATTCTTCAAAAGAGCTCATCAAGCTTTCAATTGGAATGCTATTGAAATTTATTTTTAATCGACTCGCTAAATCTTTCGCATCACTCTTTGAATGAGATGAGCTCCACTTAGAGGGCATTGAGACGCAATAAATATTATTGCTGCCAAGGGCAGCTGTCGCAATTGCTGAAACTAGTGCTGAATCAATGCCACCACTTAGTCCAATTAAAGCTGTTTTAAAACCGCATTTTTGAGCATAATCCTTAACACCAAGGACTAATGCATCAAAAATTGATGACATCTCAGACTTTTCAAATTTATTTTGTTGAGGATTTGTTTGTTCAATATCCCAACTGGAGAGGTCTTCTGAAAAAGATTTTAATTGCTTAATTTTAGATCCATTCTTATCAAGAATAAAACTATTTCCATCAAAAATTAAATTATCATTTGCTCCAATCTGGTTGACATATATCAGTGGTACTTGAAGATATTGAGCAGCAAAACTGGAAACTTTGGATCTTAGGTCTAACTTCTTGAAGGTATATGGGGAGGCTGATAAATTCACTAAGATATCAACTTTTTTTTTCTTTAAATCAAAAATAGGATTCTTTATATGAATTCCTCTACCATCTATATTTTTGTTTACCCATAAATCCTCACATATAGTAAAGCCAAGTCTCCAATTTTTATTATTTATTTCTTTTGTTAATACAGAAACTTTTTCTCCTGATCTAAAGTATCTTTTCTCATCAAATACTTCATAGCTGGGAAGAATAATTTTACGAGCAATTATTTTCCATTCACCACCCTCAAGCAATGCAACAGAATTATAGAGATTTGGGAAAAAAGAATCATTTATTATCTCAGCTATTCCCACTGTAATACTCAAGTTTCCATATTTTTTATTAATGTCTGAAGCTAATTGGTCAAGAATTTGATATTGATTTTTGATTAAATTTTTTTTAAGAAGTAAGTCATTTGCAGGATATCCCCATAATGATAATTCTGGAGTAAGAACTAAATCAGCAGAAATTGAGCTAGCTTTCGAAGCAACATAAAGTATTTTTTTTGCATTGCCCCCTAAATCTCCAACAACTGGATTAATTTGAGCGAGAAAAAACTTCATTCAGCTAATTTAGTAGATTCATATAAGTTATTCTTTTTAACAATATCTATTAATGAAGTTGGTAAATTAGAATAATTAAAATTTGACCTGAACTTAGAACTTGAAATTTCTGGGATTTTTATAGTTGAAATCTTAAACTTCACATTATAAGTTTCTAACATTTTAAACGTATTTGTTTCAACAGGATATCCGTCTCTTGAAATTATAAAAAAACTTACCTCCTTAATGATTTTGTCAAAATTTTTCCAATGGAAAATATCTTTAATTAAATCACTCCCAATAACAAAATCTAAATTATTAAATTCATAAATTCTTTTACATTTTTTAATTGACTCTACTGCCCATTGGCTACTAACACTTTGATTAAATAAAATTTTTGGATTATCTAAATCTTCAATAAGAGTTTTTAATAAATGGCTACGAATAGAGATATTCTCTTTGTGATTTTTGTTTGGGTTATTACTTACATAACTAACTGTAAAAGCATAAATTTTGGATAATTCTTCAAGTATTTTTTTATGACCAATTGTAGGTGGATCTGCACTGGTACCAAATAAAGCAACGCCTTTTTCCATGTTAAGGAAGTAAACTCACAAAATTTTTATTTAAGTTCCTCTTTGATAAATAAATATTAATGTGGTTAAAAATATCTGGTTCTTTGAAAGATATATTTTGGATCATAATAGAAGGCTCTATATAAGAAGACTTGCTTCTTATAAATATCTCTTTGGCTGCTAATTTCCCAAGGTTTTTTGTAGAGTGCACTGCGATTGCTGCTTGAATAATTGCGATTGGTCCATATGGTATTAATGATAGCCCGTTAGTAAAAGGTGCTGAAAATAAAATTACTTTCTTGATAAGGTTGAAAGATGTATTGATACTAACTTGAGTGAATCCCAAAAATAAATTATTGATAGATATATTTTGGAATATTTTTCTCGTAGATTCACTCTTTAAATTTAAGCCATAAACCTTACTTAATTCCCTTATTAATGCAGTATCTAGCGCAAAACTACCAGCGACATCAATCAAAATAAAAGGATTCAGAGCTACTGCCGATGCTTTTAAAGTTGTAAATTTGCCAATAGTTGACTGAGCCAAGTTCCGCCGTCTTTTTAGTCTTTGCTCTTTTATCTTTAGAAACAACTTATCAGCTAATTGGAGAGAATTTAATGTTAATAAAGTCTTTCCATATTGATTGATTATTTTTGTTATGTAGTCTTTAAGATTGTTTTCATGATTAATAATGATTGGAATATTTAACTCACTTGGGAGCTTTAACCGTATATTTTCTATTATTTCTTTTAATCCTTTTTTTTTAAAAAGATCGATTTTATTTAAAATTAAAATAATTTTTTTCCCATCTTTAATAAATGAGCTAATTTCGCTTACTTCATTTCTATTAATATCTCCTGCAACTACAAATAAAATTAGATCTGAATGATTTATGCGATAGTAGATTTTATCTGGGAATTTAATATCGCATAAATCAAATCCTGGCGAATCTAGTAACTCTATACTTTTTAGTACTTGACCTTTAAGGTTCCATTCTTTAGACTGAATTTCACTTGTAGAACCGTTAATAATATCTGTTTTAAATATATTTTTTTTCAATAAAGAATTTAAAACAGAGGATTTACCTACGCCTGATTTACCATATGCACCAATTATTATTTTATTTTCTTTGAGCCTAAAAAGTTGTTGATTAAAAGAAATTATTTCTCTATTAAAAAAACTTTTTTCATAATTGGTAAGATCAAGAGCCTCCCACCAATTTTTTAAAAGTAAATAATTTTTATTAATTTTAAATTGTTCCATTTTTTATTTTTTCCACCAACCAGCTAATACAGATAACACAGCTTCTGCACTAATAATCCCCACGAATCCACCAAATTCATCTACTACTACTTTCACTCCTTTATGGTTCTTGTCAAATCTTGTTAATAATTGATCTGCTTTTATCATTTCTGGAATGTAGTCAACAGGTTCGCAAATTTCTGATAATAATATTTTATTTTTCCCATTAATTAATTCTTCTAAAATATTTTCACGTTTAACTACTCCTTGGATTTTGTCAACTTTATCTCCCAAAATAACCCACCATGGTGAGTTATCTGACATTATAAGTTTTGAAATTTCTTCAAGATTTGAAGATCCATCAAGACAAGGTGCTGATACTCTGGGGATCATTAAATCTTTGGCTTTTAAATCATTTAATTGAAAAACCTTAAATATCATTGCAGCTTCATCAGCTTCTATCAACCCTTTCTGACTTCCAATTTTTGCCATTTGTCTAATTTCCTCTTCATCGGTTGAAATTTCATTTTCCGCAGTAATAACTGGAAATATTCGCTCTATTAAAACTAAGAATGGCCTCATTAAAGTATTCAATATATGCAGGATTGGAACTGATGATAATGCTATTTGTATTGAGAATCTCGTACCAAGAGCTTTGGGTAGTACTTCTCCAACTAAAACAACAAGTATATAAAAAGCAATTGAAAAAAGGGTTAAGCCATAACTACTTTGAATAATTAGCGCTCCGTATACACCTAAAATAAGGCTTCCGATTATATTAAATCCATTATTAGTAATTGTAATTACAGTTAATGTTCTCCCAAGATGTTTCCTAAGTTTAAGCAGTTGATTCGCAGAACTTTTAGGCTTCTGTTTTGAGGCTATTTCCAAAATTCTAATTGAATTTACAGCTAAAAAAGCCGCTTCTACTCCCGAACAACATGCTGACCCAATTAAAATAATAAAAATGAGCAAAATTAAAACGTAAACACTTGGTTCCATTAAGATAAATTAAATAATAAATCTGTTTTGATTTATTCTTCCATTTTTTTTAAAAACACGCCAATACTCAATCTATGTTTAAGCCTAATAATAAAGTTTTTGAAGAAAGAAGGGAAATTTTCCTAGAAAGATTAGGGGGTAAGGCTGCTATTATTCCTGGGGCTAAACTTGTAAAGCACCATGCCGATTGTGAATATCCTTTTAGACAAGATAGTAATTTTTGGTATTTAACTGGTTTTGATGAGCCTGATGCGATCGCTCTTTTCTTGTCTCATAAGCCAAAAGGAGAAAGATTTATTTTGTTTGTTGCTCCTAAAGATGTAATCAGCGAAGTGTGGCATGGCTTTAGATGGGGTTTAGAAGGTGCTGAAAAAGAGTTTAAGGCTGATAAGGCTCACTCAATAAATGAATTCAGAGACCTACTTCCTGGCTATATAAATGGTTCTGATGAACTTGTTTTTTCAATTGGTAAGCATCCATTAATTGAGAAAATAGTACTAGAGGTATTTACTCAACAACTTGAAAATCGCTCAAGATTGGGAATTGGTGCAAATTCTTTAAAATCTCCAGAAATTTATTTAAATGAAATGAGATTAATTAAAAGTGAATTTGAAATTAAAAGAATGAGAGAAGCTATACAAATTTCAGCAGAGGCCCATGAGTTAGTAAGAAAATCTATCTCCTCTAAGAAAAATGAAAGACAAATCCAGGGTCTGTTAGAGGGGTATTTCTTAGAAAAAGGTGCTAGAGGACCTGCCTATAACTCCATTGTTGCTTCTGGAGACAATGCCTGTATATTGCACTACACTTCAAATAACTCCCCCTTGAAGAAGGGAGATTTATTGTTGGTAGATGCTGGCTGCTCATTAACTGATTATTACAATGGAGATATAACGCGAACTATTCCAATAGGTGGGAAGTTTTCTAAAGAGCAAAAAGTTATTTATGAAATTGTATTGCGTGCCCAGAAAAGTGCAATAAAATGCGCCATAACTGGATCAAATTCTAGTAATGTGCACAATATTGCTTTAAAGATTCTAATAGAAGGATTAAGAGAAATTGGTTTATTGTCCGGTAGTACTGAGCAAATAATTGAGAGTCAATCATATAAACATCTTTATATGCATAGAACTGGACATTGGCTTGGCTTGGATGTTCATGATGTTGGAGCATATAGGATGGGAGACTATGAAGTGCCATTACAGAATGGAATGATTCTTACTGTAGAACCTGGTATTTATATAAGTGATAGGATTCCGGTTCCTGATGGACAACCTAGTATTGATGATAAATGGAAAGGCATTGGGATAAGAATTGAAGATGATGTCCTTATAAATGATTCAAATCCAGAAGTTTTAAGTATTGCTGCGTTAAAAGAAATTTCTGATTTAGAATTGTGAAATTTGACTTATCCAGTTAATAGATTTATTTTGATAAAGTTCAATGTTCAAAAATGAATAATTCAGATTCATATGATTCCAAACTCTCCAAGGCGAGAAGCTTGGCTAGTCAGCTTGGAATGTTTGCGGAAGAAAACGATATCCCTAAAGATCTTTGGGATTCATTGGAAGCTAAAATTTATGATTTTTACCAAGTTTCTCTTGAAAGTTAGAAATTCTGTTGAAAAATTGTCAATTACTAAATCAAGAGATTTTGAATCAATCAATCAAAATGTTACCTCTAACTGATAAATTATTTATTGAATATAAATAAGAGAATGACCTCATCAGATAAGTTAAGTCAAAATTCAACAGAAACTAAAGACAAAAACAATGAGCATCAAAAATCTAAAAATCCTTCTACTAATTTAGGGATGATGGGTGCTTCAGCTGTATTAGCATCAGCCACAATAGATGAAGATGGAGTTCCTACTGGTTATACCCCTAAGCCAGACGAAGGAAGGTTCATTATTAAAGTATTATGGCTTCCTGATAATGTTGCTTTGGCTGTAGATCAAATAGTGGGGGGAGGACCAAGCCCACTAACTGCTTATTATTTTTGGCCAAGAGATGATGCTTGGGAAAAATTAAAAAGTGAATTAGAGAATAAAGGTTGGATTACAAATAATGAAAGAGTTGAAATATTGAATAAAGCTACAGAAGTAATCAATTATTGGCAAGAAGAGGGTAAAACGAAAAAATTAGAGGAAGCTAAGTTAAAATTTCCCGAAGTAGCTTTTTGTGGAACTGCTTGAATTTAGTTCTTTGCTGCTTGAATCCTAGCCTCAGCCTTGGAAATCTCTTTCAAGGCTTTTACTTTCTCTGGACTTTTTTCATTCTCAGAGAATTTACTAATTGCTGATTTTGCTTCTTTAAGATCTTGTTCAGCATTTTGAACATTAATTTCAGATCCAATTTCGGCATTGTTTACCAAAACTATGACTTCATCTGATTCAATTTCAGCGAAGCCTCCCATTAATGCTATTGATTTCCACTGAGAATTCATTCTTAGCCTTAAGACACCAATATCAATAGCTGTGACTAAAGAAATATGTCCCGGGAGAACACCAAGTTGACCAGTAGTACTGGGAAGGATTACTTCTTCAGCTTCTCCTTGATAAACATTCTTATTAGGTGCTAAAACTTTAAGAGAAATTGCCATTACTTTAAAATTATTGAAGGTTAAATATATTTGAAAATATTTATTTTTCTGACTTTATTTTTTCAGCCTTTGCTTTGACTTCATCAATGTTTCCGACTAAGTAGAATGCCTGTTCGGGTAAATCATCTAATTCACCTGACAAAATCATGTTAAAACCAGCAATAGTTTCTTCTAATTTTACATATTTACCAGACATTCCCGTAAATATTTCTGCTACGAAGAAAGGCTGTGAAAGAAATTTTTCAATTTTTCTAGCCCTGTCTACTGTTAATCTATCTTCCTCAGAAAGCTCATCTAAACCAAGAATTGCAATAATGTCTTGAAGTTCTTTGTATCTTTGCAAAGTTGATTGAACTGCTCTTGCAGTTTTGTAATGTTCATCACCTACAACAGATGGTTGAAGCATAGTACTTGTTGAGTCTAATGGGTCAACTGCTGGATAAATTCCCTTAGCTGCAAGGGCTCTAGCAAGAACAGTGGTAGCATCTAAATGAGCAAAGGTTGTTGCTGGGGCAGGGTCAGTTAAGTCGTCAGCAGGGACATAAACAGCCTGAATAGATGTTATTGATCCTTCTAAGGTAGATGTAATCCTCTCTTGCAATTCACCAACATCAGTTCCAAGAGTTGGTTGGTATCCAACTGCCGAAGGCATTCTTCCAAGTAAAGCTGATACTTCAGATCCAGCTTGAACAAATCTAAAAATGTTATCAACAAAAAGAAGTACGTCTTGTTTGTTTACATCTCTAAAATGTTCAGCCATTGTAAGAGCTGACAATCCCACTCTCATTCTTGCACCAGGTGGCTCATTCATCTGTCCAAAGCATAAGGCGACTTTTGATTGAGTTAAATCATCTGCATTAATAACCCCTGATTCTTTAAATTCTTCATACAGATCGTTCCCTTCCCTTGTTCTCTCTCCTACACCTCCAAAAACAGAAACTCCGCCATGTTCCTTAGCAATATTGTTAATTAATTCTTGAATAAGAACAGTCTTTCCCACACCAGCGCCTCCAAATAACCCGACTTTACCTCCTTGTCTATAGGGAGCTAAAAGATCGATAACTTTGATTCCTGTTTCAAAAACTTTTGGCTTAGTTTCTAGGTCAGTTAATTTTGGAGCAGCTCTATGAATTGGAGCAGTATTTTCAGTTTTTACTGGCCCTTGTTCGTCTACTGGTTCTCCTAAAACATTAAATATTCTTCCTAAAGTTGCTTCTCCAACAGGTACAGATATTGGTGCGCCAGTATCAATTGCCTCCATGCCCCTCACAAGGCCGTCTGTGCCACTCATTGCCACCGCTCTAACTCTGTGGTCACCGAGTAGCTGTTGAACCTCTGCAGTGAGCGCTATTTCTTGTCCAGCAGGATTTTTTGCTTCAATTCTTAAAGCATTTAATATTTTTGGTAATTTTCCTGCGGGGAATTCTACATCTAGAACTGGACCAATTACTTGACGAACTACGCCTTTTGTTTGTGAGGAAGTTGATGGGGTTGCTACCATTTTTATTGATTGGTTGATGAATAGCTGATTTTAAACAGCTCATAATCCGAAAATACTACCATCTAATGGGTAGATTCGTTAAATGGGTTCGGCCACCCGCACAGTTAAAGTATGGTTTAATTGCTGCTTCGCGGATTATGTTGTTGATGATACGGATAGAGAATTTCTCTTTCCATTTTTATGACGCAAAGCGTCTCAATCCTGATCCTCCATTAATCTATGGCAGCTGTTTCACTTACAGTCTCTACAGTTAAACCACTGGGAGATAGAATATTTATTAAAGTTTCCGCTTCTGAGGAAAAAACTGCTGGGGGCATACTTTTGCCCGATACAGCTAAAGAAAAACCACAAGTAGGAGAAGTTGCTCAGGTAGGTCCTGGGAAACTTAACGAAGATGGTTCTCGACAAACTCCAGAAGTGAGTATTGGCGATAAAGTCTTATACAGCAAATATGCTGGAACGGACATAAAATTGGGGGGAGATGAATATGTCTTGCTCTCAGAAAAGGATATTTTGGCTGTAGTAGGCTAAAATATTTGTTTCAAAAATTATTAAAACTTATTACTGTATTACTGCCTAAACATGGCTAAAAGAATTATTTACAATGAGCAAGCTCGTAGAGCGCTCGAGAGAGGAATCGATATCCTTGCTGAGTCTGTAGCCGTAACGCTTGGACCAAAAGGAAGAAATGTTGTCTTAGAGAAAAAATTTGGTGCTCCACAGATCATTAACGATGGTGTCACAATCGCTAAAGAAATCGAATTGGAAGACCACATTGAAAACACGGGTGTTGCATTAATCAGACAAGCCGCCTCGAAAACTAATGATGCAGCTGGTGACGGAACTACAACTGCAACTGTTTTAGCCCATGCAATGGTTAAAGCAGGTTTGAGAAACGTTGCTGCTGGAGCTAATGCAATTACCTTGAAAAAAGGAATTGATAAAGCAACTGAATTCCTAGTTGGCAAAATCCAAGAGAATTCCAAACCCATAAGTGATAGTAATGCAATTGCTCAGTGTGGAACCATTGCTGCTGGAAATGATGAAGAAGTTGGCCAAATGATTGCCAATGCAATGGATAAAGTTGGCAAAGAAGGGGTTATTTCCTTAGAAGAAGGAAAATCAATGACTACTGAATTAGAAGTTACTGAGGGGATGCGATTTGATAAAGGCTATATTTCGCCTTACTTCGCAACAGATACCGAAAGAATGGAGGCTGTTTTAGATGAACCATATATTCTTTTGACTGATAAAAAAATTGCATTAGTTCAAGATTTAGTTCCTGTTTTGGAACAAATAGCTAAAACTGGTAAGCCATTAGTCATCATTGCAGAAGACATAGAGAAAGAAGCTTTAGCTACTCTTGTCGTCAATAGACTTAGGGGTGTTTTGAATGTAGCTGCAGTAAAAGCGCCTGGATTTGGTGATAGAAGAAAAGCCATGCTTGAAGATATGGCCGTTCTAACTAATGGCCAACTTATTACTGAGGATGCAGGCTTGAAGTTAGAAAATGCTACCTTAGATATGCTTGGAACTGGCAGAAGAATAACTATCAACAAAGAAACCACAACAATAGTAGCTGAGGGTAATGAGAAAGCTGTTAATGCTAGATGTGATCAAATTAAAAAGCAGATGGATGAAACGGATTCTTCATACGATAAAGAAAAGCTTCAAGAACGTCTAGCAAAACTAGCTGGAGGAGTAGCAGTGATTAAGGTTGGAGCCGCAACTGAAACTGAGATGAAGGATAAGAAACTTCGTCTTGAAGATGCCATTAATGCTACAAAAGCTGCTGTTGAAGAAGGGATTGTACCTGGAGGAGGAACAACTCTCGCTCATTTATCGCCGATTTTAAAAGATTGGGCTGATAAAAATTTAGAAGGTGAGGAATTGATTGGAGCTAACATAGTTGAAGCTTCACTTACAGCTCCACTTATGAGAATTGCAGAAAATGCTGGTTCTAATGGAGCTGTGATAGCGGAAAATGTAAAATCTAAGCCGTTTAATGATGGATTTAACGCTGCCACTGGAGAATATGTTGATATGTCTTCAGCTGGTATAGTTGATCCTGCAAAGGTTACTCGCTCAGGGTTACAAAATGCAGCTTCAATAGCAGGAATGGTTCTAACTACTGAATGCATAGTTGCAGATTTACCTGAGAAAAAAGATTCATCTTCTCCAGCAGGAGCCCCAGGTATGGGTGGTGACTTTGATTATTAAATAATAAATAGCTTATATTTATATTTATTTTAAGGGATCATTTTCAATGATCCTTTTTTTTATAAGTAAATCTTATGAAATCCAGCCAGCGCTAAGAATAATTGCTAGAGATAAAAATATAATTAAAAAAGTCCAAGTTATTTTGTTCAGAGATGCTTCTGCACTACTTGCACTATTAAACATTGAGCTTCCACTTGCAGCTATTCCTCCCATTCCATCCCCTTTGGGACTATGTAGTAAAACTAAAAGTATGAGAAGAACTCCAGAAAATACCCATATCCAACTTAAAATTTGAATCATTACTTAAATAGCTTGTATTAACTTTAAACGTGTTGTACAACCTTATTATAACCTTTTAACTCGACTTCTTTAATTAGAGATTTTCCTGTCATTTCTTTTGGAATTGGAAGATTCAATAATTGTAATAAAGTTGGTGCAATATCTGCTAAGCCAGCATTATCTCTCAAATAGATTTCATTCCCCATATTCGGAATTTTTCTTTTTTCACCCTCAACAAAGATCAATGGCACTTTATTTATAGTATGTGCGGTCCATGGTTCCCCTGTAGGGCCTTTCATTACCTCTGCGTTACCATGGTCGGCTGTTATGAGAATGCTTCCACCCATTTCACCAGTAGCATTAACTATTTGACCTATACATTTATCAACTGTTTCTATAGCTTTAATTGTTGCATTCATATTCCCTGTATGACCCACCATATCAGGATTAGCGAAATTAATAACAACAAAGGCATATTTCCCACTTTTAATTGCTTTAGAGCAGCTAATAGTTAATTCTTCTGCGGACATTTCGGGTTGCATATCATAAGTTGCTACTCTTGGAGATGGAATTAAATGTCTTTCTTCTCCTGGTAAAGGAATTTCCACTCCTCCATTGAAAAAATATGTTACGTGAGGATATTTTTCTGTTTCTGCTGTTCTGTATTGTTTGAGTCCATTTTCTGAAACTATTTGACCTATAAAATTATTGAGAGATTCAGGCGGAAATGCAACTTTAACCGGGAAATTTGAGTCATATTGAGTGAAAGTAATTAAATCTAGATTTGGAAAAAATTTCCTTTCAAAATCTTTGAAATCCTTATCAGAAAGGGATTTGATTATTTGTCTTGCTCTATCTGGACGGAAGTTAAAGCAAATCAAACTATCTCCATCTTTAAGATAGTTATCAGAAATTCTTACAGGCTCTATGAATTCATCAGTTATATTTTTTTCGTAACTTTTTTTTATGTAATCCTGAGGAGAAATATTTTTTACTTTAATATCTGGATCAGTTAAGTTAACATATGCTTTTTCTGTTCTTTCCCATAAAAGATTTCTATCCATTATCCAGTATCTGCCGCATATAGAAGCTATCTCACCTATATTGAATTTTTTTATACATGTTTCTATTTGATTTATATATTTCGATGCACTTTTTGCAGGAGTATCTCTTCCGTCAGTAATAATATGAATCGCTACTTTTTTGACTCCATTATCAGATGCCCATTTTATTAAGCCTAATAAGTGATCAATATGACTATGTACTCCTCCATCAGAACATAATCCCGTGATATGCAAAGTAGAATTGTTTTTCTTTAATGAATCAGCCATCTCCTTAAATTTATTTACAAGACTTAACTGATTATTTTTTACAACATTTGAAATCCTTACAAGTTCTTGTTGGATTATTCTTCCCGAACCAATTGTGAGATGCCCTACCTCTGAATTACCCATTTGACCGTCTGGCAGGCCTACGTCAGCTCCACTTGCGCTTATTAGAGTGTGGGGATATCCGTGCCATAATGAATCCATGATTGGGGTGCTGGCACTTTTTACGGCGTTGTCAGACATATCTTCTCGATATCCCCATCCATCTAGAATTGCGAGAACTACAGGGCTCTGAGGAACATTTAATCTATTTATATTTTGGCTGCTCATCTTTGACATATTTAGATCAAATTGATTTTTAAGTGATCCAATCTTAAATTTAGCTTTAAACGCTACTCTTTAACAATTTATATTCAAAATAGTTAGCTTTTGCTAATTTATAAAAATATTGAGCAAAATTTTTTATTGATAAATGATGTCCAATAAAACTAAAAATATTGTAATACTTAATGAGGTTGAGCTTAAAAAAACCCTTGCACGTTTAACTTCCGAAATTATTGAAAAAGTAGAAAATTTAGAGAACCTTCTTTTGGTCGGTATTCCTACTAGAGGAATTGATTTAGCCGTAGCTCTAAAAAAGGAATTGTTGTCTAGGACAGGTTTAAAACTAAGAAAAGGAACGATTGATCCAACTTTTTATAGGGATGATCAAAATAGAGTAGGAACACGGCTAATAAAAGCAACTGATATACCTACACCAATTGAGAAAAAAGAAATTTTATTGATAGATGACGTGATTTATACCGGGAGAACAATTAGAGCTGCAATGGATGCTTTATATTTCTGGGGCAGGCCTCAAAGAGTGATGTTATTAGTCATGATAGATAGAGGTCATAGAGAACTACCTATCCAACCTGATTTTTGTGGTAAAAAAGTTTCTACAAAAAAAAATGAAAGTATTAGCTTACGCCTAAATAATGTTGATAATGAAGAAGGCGTTTTTCTAGAACAACTTTAGATCAAAAAATGTTTCCTAAATTATATTCTCCTAAAAATTCATCTTTAATATCAAAACAATTAACTAATAAGTCAGCCTGTTTATTGATATTAAAGAAAAGTTTTAAGTTGTCTTCTCCAATATAAGATTTATTTTTTAGTACTATTTTGAGTGGTTCTTTATCCCATTTAAGTATTTCTTCTTCACCTTGAACCTCTGACAATTTAGGTAATCCATTTTCAAAAGTCACATCATATTCTCTTTCTTTTTTTGTTTCTCCAATTATTATTTCAAATATTTCTTGCTCATTTTTACTGGCTTGAAGGATAAGTTTTAATGGGTTTTCAGTTGGCCATGTTTGACCTTTAAAAAAAATTGGATGCCAGAAGTGTTTTTGTTCTCTTTTGTTAAATAATCTTATAGATAACCCCTTATTTAATATGTCTTTAATTTTTACACCTGGGGTCATTGCTAAAGCTCCCAAAGCTATTGATTCAATGGGAGGTGGTGACTTTATTTGAATTTTTGAAATCTTTTTTGTAAGCCATTCTTTAATTAATGGAATTTGAGACCCCCCTCCAACCAAAATAATTACATTTAAGTCATCTACTGTGCAAAAATTACCTCTTGCTTCATTTAATAATTCTTTTAGTAAAGAGTTGAGGTGTTTAAGAAGATTATTCTCTATAATTATTTTCTCAAATATTTCCTTACTCAAGTAAAATTCTTTTTCTTTATATCCTTCAATTAAAAATTTTGTTGGATATTCATCTTCATAATTTATTTTAGGCGAACTGAGTTTACATTTTATTTCTTCTGCCTTTACAAGATTAATCGGATATTTATTTTCGGGAATAAAATAATCAACGATCCATTGATCAATATCTTTTCCTCCAATTTTTGAGCCTGTTTTGCTGATTATTTCAGCGCACCTAAGTTTTTGTTTTGAAATTGAGCTTACATCATTTCCATTAAATTTTAATAATTCAGCTATTGGGCCAGATTTTCCTTCTCCTCCCTCTATTTTGACTATATTCATATCTATTGTGCTTCCTCCTATATCTAGTGTCATAATTTTTGAGCCAAATGGTACGTTGATCCCTAAACTTGCTGCAGTAGGCTCATCAACTAACGCGATTTCATCTACAGATACCTCACTGCAAAGGCTAATCAACCATTCTCTGTAACCCTTATATGTGTCGATGGGAGCAGTTAAAACGAGTCTATTGATTACATATTCTTGAGGTATATTTTCCCACAAAAATTTAAAAAATTTTTCGCCACATTGAGTTGGGTTTAAAATATTTTTTGGGTTAATTTTTTCAATAGGATTTCCAATTAATCTTTTAAAATTCGCATGAAAAAATAAATCCGAATTAGAGCTATCTCTCATCTTTAGAGCACTAATACCAATTTTCAAGATTTCTGAATGTTTATCGAACCAAACTGCAGTAGGGATAACTCCTGGAGATGAGGTAATATTCGGTATTTCAACTAAAACAGGATTTATATTTTTCTGATCTTGAAAAGCTACTACAGTATTAGTATTCCCTAAATCAATAGCAAGCGTTCCGAATAAATATCCTTCCATATTAGATTATTTGAATCAATTAAGTTTTTGTGATTTATGTTTTGAATCTGTCCAAGTAACTGTAGAATATATTTTATAATAAAAAATTTTTAATGAACATATCAAATACTGCAGGAATTGATTCAAATGATCTGGCAAAAAGAGGTGAGAGCTTAATAAGAAAATCAACTAATAGATACTTAACTACAGTTAGAATTGCTTTCAGAGCTAAACAAAGGCGTTTTGATGATTTTGACGGACTATTAGAAGAGTCAACTATTAAACCTGTTCAAAGATCAATAATCGAACTCAGCGATGAACAAGACCAACCAGATTTAATTCCTGGTTGATTTTGGTAGAACACCAAAAAAAATGGAGAATACTAAAAGATTTTAAAAAAGGCAAATTTTGCTTTTTGATTGGTATTGAAAATTGGTCAATTGAATTACAAAAAAGTGAATTTCATTCACTTTATCTTTCACTTATAAAGATTCATGAACAACTATCAGATATCAAGAATGATTTATTGGATGAGGAATGTATTTCTTTAGAATTAGAACAACTGCCTTGGTATATTGAATTAGAAGGGAAAAAGAATGAGTGGAATTTAAGGTTCGTTTTTGAAAGTCAAGATCAAACTAGATCTTTCGAAATGTATTGGCCGATACCAATAGCAAAAAATTTATTCTATGAAATAAAAAAAATGTGGGAATCAATGGATTAAAAGATAAATAAAATCGGAAATTTTAGAAAATATTTCCCCCTCTAAAAAGAATTTTTTCACAACTTTTCCACATCATTTTTAAAAAAAATATCTAGTCATCTTAAGCTTGTGGAAAACTTTTGATTCTAAATAAATCTTTATATTTCAGTATGATTAAATTTATAAAAATAAATTCCTGTGAATTCACCTTTTATGACTGGATTCTTATCATTCTATGCCCTGAGACTGCTTCTTAATAATACTTCTTGACGATTTAGCAATTTTGGAGAAAACTAAAAATTGTAGATTTAAATTTCAATCAGGTTCTTTAATATGCAACAGTTAAAGTATGAAAAAAATCCAAAAGTCTTTAATCCAAAAGATGAAGTAATTAGTTTTAAATGTGAACTTCAAGAAAATCTTCAAAAGGCTATGAAAGTATTTGTTGAGGAACATCCTAATTGGGATCAATATAGGATAATACAAGCTGCTATTGCTGGATTTTTGATGCAAAAAGGGTTTCAAAATAGAGATTTAACGCGACTCTATATTGGAAATATGTTTTCAATGAATTTTAAAGATTAAGGTTTTTATATCTTTTCTAAAAGTATTTTTGCTACATGATTTTGGACAGGTACTATAGATAACCTATTCCCTTTTTTTACAACTAATAAATCCTCCTCATTAAATAAAATCTTTAATTCAGGTAAACTTAGAATCTTATTTGATTTATATAAGTATCTCATCTTTACACAATCCCATCTGGGATTTTCAGGCTTAGATTTTGGATCAAAATACTTTGAATCTTTATCAAACTGGGTAGGATCAACAATATTTAGATCTATAACCTCCATAAGCCCAACAATGCCGGGGGGTTTGCAATTTGAATGATAGAAAAAAACCTTATCTCCTCTAATCATTTTTCTCATGAAATTTCGAGCTTGGTAATTTCTTATCCCGTCCCATAAAGTTACCCCTTCATTTTTTAAATTATCTATGCTGTAAGCATCAGGCTCACTTTTCATTAGCCAGTAGTTAGGTTCATTCATAGTTTATATTTGCAGGAAATAGAGCTGCTGTTATGGCATTTTGTTAACTTTTTCGAAGCCAGCAAAACCCAAAGCATTTTGTTTAGTTTATCGAAGATAGTTGGTCTAAGAAAGTTTTAAAAAAAATAGAAACAGATAGCTACAGGTAAATTTTTTTTTAATTAATATACTTATAATTCTTTATTAAGTTCCAAGCCTCATTTGCTGTATCCGCGTACTGAAAAATAGACAAATCATTTTCTCCAATCAAACCCATATCAGAAAGGAATTGAAAATTAATTAACTTTTCCCAGTAGCTTCTGCCAAATAAAATTATTGGAATATTCTTTTTCATCCCAGTTTGTCTTAATGTTAATAATTCAAATAATTCATCTAAAGTTCCAAATCCTCCAGGAAAAAAAACAGCAGCGGCAGATCTCATAACAAAGTGAAATTTCCTCATTGCAAAATAATTAAATTTAAAACATAATCCTGGAGTTATAAAAGAATTAGGATGTTGCTCATTAGGCAGGCTTATATTTAATCCAATCGATTTACATCCAGCATCAAACGCTCCTCTATTAGCTGCTTCCATAATCCCGGGTCCACCGCCAGTAACTATTACGTGAGAATGAGGATTTTTCGTTTTGCTATCCAGTGAGATTAATTTAGATAATTCTCTTGCTTCGGAATAATAATGTGATAGAGAGTGCAAATTTTTTAATCTCTCAAAATTTATCTTTGAAGATTTAGATTTAGGATTACTTGAAAGAAGTTTTTCTGCATCATCTAGCCTTCTTTTGGATGTAATTTCTTCTGATATGTGGACTCCTCCAAAGACAATAACGGTTGAAATAATATTTTCTTTTTCAATAACCTGCTCAGGCTTTGTAATCTCAAGGAGCATCCTCACCCCTCTCATTTCATCAGTATTTAATAAGTCAATATCTTCGTGAGCAAGTTTGTAAGTGCTAGATTTTAAAATTGCTTCTAAATTACTTGCAACTAATTCAACCTCGTTACTTCTTTCTTGTTCAAAATCACATTTAATCTTGTCATTCATATTGTTCTCCATTCTATTATTTTCTATACAAATATTTTAAGCATTTTTCTATAAAAGATCAGCCGCTAATTCTGCTAAATCACTTCTTTCTCCTTGAGATAAAGTTATGTGTCCAATTATTTTTTGACCATGCAATTTTTTAGCTAACCAAGTCAATCCGTTACTATCAGAATCAAGATATGGATGATCTATTTGGTTTGGATCTCCTGTAAAAACAATTTTTGTTCCTTCTCCAGCTCTGGTAACGATAGTTTTTACTTCTAAAGGTGTTAAATTTTGGGCTTCATCAATAAGAATAAATTGATTTGGTATTGATCTTCCTCTGATGTAGTTTATTGCCTCTACTTCTAAGAGACCCATGCCTTTCAAGTCTTCCCATGAATTCTTAGAGTTAATATCTCTTTCTTTTTGATTAACTCTTGCTCCATTTTTATTTGAATTTGGAGTTGTTAAATAATCTAAATTATCAATTATTGGCTTCATCCAAGGAGCTAATTTTTCATCAAGACTACCTGGGAGATAACCTAATTCTTTGCCTAAAGGTATTGGTGGTCTAGATACTAATAATCTTTCGTATAAATTTTCGTCTGCAACTTGATGTAATCCTACTGCCAAAGCAAGTAAAGTTTTACCTGTACCAGCTTTTCCTACAAGACTTACCAATTGAACTTTTGGATCTAGGAGTAAATCTAAAGCAAAACTTTGTTCAAGATTCTTAGGTTTTACTTTGCCTAAATTTGATCTTCTTAAAAAATTTAGACCTACTAACTTTTTCTCAGATCGATTATATCTTGTTAAGTAGGTATGATTCTCTTTTAAATTATCTCGCAAGATTACACCCTCATTACTCACTAAAGATGGTTCAAATTTTGATTTAATATCTCTTAAATAAATAAACCCATCTTTTTGAACCTTATTTATCTCATCTGAATTTGAACCTATTTCCCTAAAACCCTTATCTAAATTATCTAAAGCAACCTTATCTTTAGTAAAATCTTCAGCTTTGAGACCAACAGCATCCGCTTTGATTCTTAAATTTGTATCTTTTGAAATAAGTACGACTTCAGGAAAGTCTGATAAAATTTTGGTATTTTTTTCTTCAAGAGCGACAGCTAAAATCTTATTATCTCCACTGCTGTCACTAAGCTCTGAGGGTAATCTATCAGTAGTCTCTTTTCTGCAAAATGCAACTTTTATTGTCCCCTCAGATTTATTATTAATTTTTACGCCAGAGGATAGATTACCTTTTTCTCGGAGACTATCTAATAATCTTGAAACTCTTCTAGCATTTCGTCCCTTCTCGCCAGGATCCCTTTTGAATCTATCAACCTCTTCAACTACCTGAATTGGAATTACAACATTTTCATTGGCAAAATGCAGAGGTGACTCAGGATCATGTAATAAAACATTTGTATCTAGAACAATAACTCTTTTTTTCATGATTAAGGTCCTCTTGAAATTAAGTGTGAAGTGAGTTTGAATTTTAATATCAATTTGAATTTGCAGTTTTTTTAACTAAAGGATTGAACATTAATCTTTTGATTTGATCATTTTCCCAAATCCAATAAACGGGAGGACTTTTTCTAGCCTTAATAAGGCTTAATTTGTTGAGTTTTTGAGGGATAAATTCTTTTTTTGGATCAAAAAATTTATCTCTTATAGGTTGATTTAAAACAATGCTCCCTTCTTTACCAGAGATTGACCTGTGAAAAGTTCCAATAGGAATTTCAAGTGCTCCCATAGATTTTTTTAGATAAATCACATGATGTGGCTCGTCCCAATTTGGATTTATCAAAATAAATTTACGCTCACCAGTAATAACTAAATTGTGATCAATTTGATGATTATGAACGTAGTACTGTTCATTTTTAAATTCATCTGGAGGTGATATAGCTTCTCCTGAATGCATAACTACATCACAACCATTAGTAGACTCTATGCCTGCATCAAAAAAAGTTACTTTGGGAGTTTCTCTAAAAATAGTTGTAGGGCAGAATTTTAATTCCATAATTCAACCTCTCTGCTATGGGATTAACAAATACGACTAGAATTTATTTGCAAAAAATAATTATTTATTGATACTTAGTGGCAACAAACTAAACAATCTTATGCAGATGGATTATCTATAAAACTTTGTTTTAGAGTTTTTTCTAAAGTTTGCATTTTCCTTACGTAATCAAGATCTCTCAAATCTTTTTTGGTAAAAGAAAATGGTGTTTGCAGATTCATTTGCCCCTCCTAATTAATATTGTTGTTTGTAGCCATTCCAAGTTTGATTCAACCTTAATCCAAGATATGTAATTAAGATTGTCCAAAAAATAATCTCTAAACTTAAATTAGTCATCTACTTTTCCTCCTTTTTTAATAACTGATCTTTAGTACGGATTAAATCCAAAAATCAAGATTAAGAATACTTAAAATAGATAGGATATTAATCACAATAAATTTTGCAATGACTATTAGTAGGATGCGCTATGCATTCTTGATCCCAATATTTTTTTAATTCTTTTTTGGGTAATTGATAATTGAAATCATGCATTCTCCACATATCTGAAGTTGCATTTCTGAGAGTTGTGAATGGAGTAGTTAGTTTCATAAAACCTCCTTTAATCTCTACTCCTTAATTATCCTCCTTTTAACTTGAAATTAATAGAGTATAATTACCCGAGTATTAGTGCTTTGTAGTCACAACTATCTTTACCCATTCAATAGGAGTAGAAATTATTCAGGAGGCAAAAGTACTTCATAGACTTTGTGGACAGTGAGGTACTTACGACTCGAAGAGGGCAAAAAAATGCCCTCTTATTTTTAGGTATTACCACTCTTGATTTTTCTATGTAAGAGATACTAAATAAATAGTAGCCAAAAGGAGGTTACTCAAAATGACCAACCTAGGATTAGAGCTTCTTATATTGACGGTTTTATTAATTTATTTTGGCGTTTTTATGACACAAAATTTTTATTTACAAGGTATGAGAGCTCATCTACGCAAAAACATTTTTTGCGTTAAATCACATAGTAATCCCTATTGCATCAATGAGCATTAGTGGATTAATAGTTTTAATAGAGGAGGTTTATTATGTCTTGCGGAAATCCTTATAAACATATGATAAAGAATGCTTTTACACCTTTTAGTGATGACATTTCGTCAGAAAATAAGTTTAGTGATGAAAAACTGGAGTGTATTCAATTTGGTATATGCGACTATAGACGGGAACAAGTAGAAGAAGTTCCCTTTTTTCATTACTGACGAGAACTGACTACGGTTACTACATTACTACAGGAGTAGGAGAATAATTTATTTTTTTTCTTTCCCTTATATCTATTTAGTTAGTGCAGTTTGTGATTTTCCTATATCTATTTTTTTTGGACTTTTTATTTAATTAGTTGAAGTGTAAGTAGTAAGCATTTCATTCAAAAATCTAAATCGAGGTTACTTCTTTATGAATTGACGAAAAGTCATTTTTTTGGAAGAATCTGTTTTATATTTAATATCGATAGGTAACTTGCGTAATTGATTGATGTAGGCAATGAAATAAAGCTTGGTAAAAATTAATTTCTAAAAGTTTATAAGGGATATATCATTACTTTTAAAAGATTTAAATGAAAATTGATGATATTGAATTAAAAGAAGTATGGAAGATGATTCTCAAAAAAATGAATAAGGAAGGTGAGGAGGTCTGTCCAAATTCATCAAGTTTTTATAAAACACAAGATGGTATTGAGTGTTCTCTGCGAAGAAAAAACGGAGATTTAATAGGAATTTGTTATCGGGAAAATGATAGAAGTGGTGGGTACCGTTGGATTATAGAAAAATCAGTTTAAAAATATTATTCATAAGGTTACATTGAAAATATATATGAGATCTAAATTCTCTACGCTTTAAGCATTAAAGTAAGGAATAAGGTTATTTTTAAATATTTTTACTGCAAAGATAAATAGGGAAAATATGATTAGCTGAACAATAAGCCAAGTTAACATCTTATAGTTTGGATTATTTGTAAAAAGCGAGATATTTTTTGTGATAAGTGAATTCAAATGAAAAATTTCCTTATTTTTAACTGCTGTATTTATTAAATCTTTTTTCTTAGGTTTATTTTTATCTTTTAAATCTTGATCCATGAATACCTCAATTGATTTTTTTGATTCGTTTTTTTCATGCGTTTTATTTTGTAGTTTCTTTACCAGTAAAATGTTTCCATATATCCAAAATGAAAAACCTACAATTATTGGAAATAATGATTTGAAACTTATCAAAATCTAATCCCTTAGGCTTATCCCAAGCCTTAATGCTAATGTTCCTGCGAAGATTACAATCAATAATCCCAAAGCAATTAAAATTATCTCTTTAGATGATTCCATTTTTAATTTTCTTTTTGATAATATTGTTTTTTCCCAATCAACAAATAAACAAGAGCTTCAAACATTTTACTTTACTAAAAACCTAACATAACTAATAAGTTAAATTTTTAAGATAGGAATAAAATATAAACTTCTAAAAGACAAATTTTATAGCTTTCAAAGTAATCAATGAATTTATTGCAATAAAAACTTATAAAAGTTGAGCAAAGCTAAACTTTATTTATCCTTCTTAATTAACAACCTTTTCCAATTTCAAAAAAACCTGATGTAGACTCTGATAGATTATGGTTATTAGTCATTTTTGATAATCCTGAGAATAATAGCCTATTCAATTCATTTGATTGAATTTTGTTTTGATATTGGTGTTATATTTTTTCCATCTTTAAATAGTATTGCTTCGCCATTAAATTTTGTTTAGCCACTTTCAAAAACCCAACTTGTTGTTCTATCTCTCCTGAGGCTATAAGTAGAAAAATTTAACTTCATCTCTGCGAGTTAATTAATAGTCATTCAGAATACTCTTTTTCCTCTTCAACGGATTTGGAAAACTTTGATATTTCACTAATACATATTTACGTATAAAAATTTCTTGATAAATAAAAAAAACATGAAATAATGATTTTTTATTGAGTGTTATGGCGCTAATCCCTTTTAAATCAACTAACAAAAAAGGCAAAGCTAATAGTAAAAGTATTTTTAGCCTTGCTTTATTGTTATTCTCATTGGTAGCTTGGATGTGCTTATTTAGGTAAAAAACTATGACTAAAAAAGACGGAAAAGAATTAGCTACTGTGAAGGTTTATCTTAATACTGGGATCATTGCAGGATTAATTGGTGTAGGATTTATTGCTTCAACTTTAATCTTTGGGGTACTACTTCTTGTCTTAAAATAATTATCTAAAAAAGACTTAAATTCTTTTTCATCAGATTTCGAAATATCATATAAACAGATTGATTTAACATCAGATTTGAAAATTTCTAAAAATTTATTCTTTTCTTCTATGTGATTATCAGGTATGGATGAGAAGAAATATTCATATTTTAAAGTTGATTCTTTATCAAGACCTTTAAAAAGATTTTTTTCTAAAGAATCACAATATTTTTTAGCTAAAAAATTATTGGCTATATTTTTCTCTATATTTATTTCCCCAAATATAGTCCGATTATTTATAGGATCAATTTTTGTGATAAACCCAAGTAATAAAAATAAAATCAGAGCAAAATTCATTGATCGTCTTTTGGATTTAGAAAAGGTCTTATTTTATTCTTCAGTTCACTAAGTGGCTTCTCAATAAAATCAGGTTTTTTTAAGATTGCAAGTAAAACCCACCCTGCGCTTATCGCAAGAACCATTCCTAAGTAAGCAAAACCATAAATCATAAAAAATCTCAATAATTTACCTTTTAAGATTCTTTTTTGAGTTCCTCTTGGGGTTCAATATTCCCCTCTTCTGCGACCTTATCATCTATCTTTATTTCTTCTGCGACCTTATCCTCTATCTTTGTTTCTTCTGCGGCCTTATCCTCTATCTTTGTTTCTTCTGCGACCTTATCCTCTATCTTTGTTTCTTCTGCGGCCTTATCCTCTATCTTTGTTTCTTCTGCGACCTTATCCTCTATCTTTATTTCTTCTGCAACCTTATCCCTATCTTTGATATTTTCCTCTCCCTTTATTGTTGAATTACTTTTAGTCCTTCCAAAATCATCTTTACCTGCAATAAAGAAAATTAGTGCGCTAATAAAAAAAAGTGCAAAAAGCAAAACTTCCATTTACTAATACCATTGAATTAAATACAAATTAGTTTAGAGATCTAATTTTAATCAACATCAAATAATACAAATCATAGTAAATTTAGTTAAATCAAGGATAAAATATAAACTTCTTTATTATCAATGAGTTTAAGTATTTAAAAACTTCATAGTGTTATATTTCTTACTTTAATAATTATTTTTAAAATATAATTGTTGTAATTATTAGTTTTAATATTTATTTTTTTATTACATCTTAATCATTAATTATTTATATTTAAGTTTGCCTTTTTCCTACTCGATATATAAATTTTGAACTTGAATTAACCCGTAAATATCTTTATTTTTATTTGGGTAATTATACTTGTAGAAAATGTTAGGAACGATCAAAGATCCCACTTTATTTTTACTTTTTGGCAGTGTTGAAATTTCACTTTTTGGCTCAATAGATTATGGAATTTATACAACAGTTGGACCCTCTTCTCATAAACTAAGAGACACAAACCAAGAGCATGCAAGGATGCATGAATTAGGTATTGCTCATGGTCACAATGGCCATAATCATAATGAAGCAGAACATATTCATTGAGATTTATAAATGTATTTATATTTCTTTGATTCAGAATTAACGACGCAATTCTTCTTTATTACAATTCTTTCAGGTGCATTATTATCCTTCTTTATTTTCCTGCTATTTTGGCTTACAAATCAAAATGCAATGTTAGAAAAGCAATAAAGTTATCTTTAGAAATTTCCAGAACGTTACTAAATAGTTTTTGAAATTATGATACATTTTTGCCTCATTTCTGTGATAACGTATCATTTTATACAGCTATTTCTCGATAGCTGTTTACATTAAGTAATATTTTAATACTAACTTTCAAACTTAATGAATTCTAATAAAGATATTCTCAACAGAGCAATCGGAAGACCAGCAATGATGGCTTTCATGATCTTAGTGGGAACTTATTTAACAACCGGTCAACTTATCCCTGGTATCTATTAATGAAAGATAAAAATCAATCAAGAAATATTGATCCTCAAAAAATCAAAGCTGAGAATTTGAATGGTAAATTTGCTCTTGTTGGCCTAATTGCTCTTGTTGGAGCATACATAACAACTGGACAAATTGTTCCAGGTGTTATTTAAATTTTTTTCAACCAATTTTTTATTGAGTTAGCAAGTAGTAATGCTTGCTAACTTTTTTTCTTGGATATTTATTTTTTAAATTTATAAGATTTATATGAAATTTTTGAATTAGGTTCGAGTAGGTTTGAAGTAAAAATTAGAACCTTTCTATCACTGAGTTATTTCTTATAATATGCTTTTTATTAGCCCGAATTTTTCCCTCAGTCATAACAATCGATTAGGATCAATTATAAATTGTGAATATAATCTTGGTTGATTTGATTCTGTAAATTTATTATTAATCAATTTATCTATTTAGGAAAGTTACATGATTTAATAAGTTTCTTCATAAAAAAAATTAATTAGTTTCTATTATTTACTTTAGTTTAGATTCAAATTTCTTTACAAACAAATGAGATCGAATATTTATTTTTAAAAAGTTTTTGTTTAAAAAAAGGATAATGTAATGAATAAATGTTTCCTTGATTCTTTTCTTTTTATATGAAGCTAATTTTATATTGTTTAATTAATTTTTTAAAATCATCAACTCTTTTTTGTCCATTTTTTAATGGTCTTGATGAATCAAGTGCAGCTGCACAACATAATTGCCAACAAGATTTTTAATCTAGGTCTAATTTCTCGCATATATTTTTGGGCGCTTTAAAAACTGTATTTATTTCTGCAATATTTTGAGTAGCTTCCCACAACTCTCCTTCAAGAAAGTCAAGTTCAATACTTGATAATAACTCTGTGGCTACGTAATCCTTTATTCGCTCAGTTAAGTCCAAAATACTTTATTCAAAAATAGTAAGTTAAATCATCGCTTAGTATTTATATAGCAAGAAAAAAAAGGAGCTAAATCCAAAGCTAATAACTACGAAACTATAGTTTCAATTCTAGAATTTAAAAAAATCTAGTAAATCTAAAAATAAGGTGTGTATGGGACTTCTGTTTTCATTGAATCCCCATAGTAACTTTCAGCTGACTTTAATAGGATCCAATAAATGAAATTTAGAAATGATTTTTCCATAGGAACATTTATAACCTTTCTTAATTCAAATAAGAATCTTAAATAAAAACATCGTAGAAAATACTTAATAGAAGAGATTTAGATTTTCTTTTCTACTAATTAATACTGTTTTTTGAATCCATCCCAAGTTTGAGAAAATCTTAATCCCAGATAAGAAATTAAAATTGTCCAGAATAAAATCTCTATACCTAAATTAGTCATTTGCTTGGCCTTACTTCTATCTATTTATTCTCTAATACGGCAATTGTATAAAAATCAAGCGTAAGAATACCTAAAAATTTAGGTTATTAATCACAAAAAATCTTGCAATGGTTATTACTTGGATGCTCTGAACATTCTTTATTCCAATAAGCTTCAATTTCTTTTGGCTTATTATCATTTAAAAGATGTTTTTTGTAAAAATTAATATCTTGAATAGAAAATGTGTCATTTAATGCCATAAGACATACCTGATAACTACACCTATTTTTATTGATTTGAATAGTTAATTTCAAGTTTTATATGTGCGGTTAGAGGAACTAAAGTATACCGATTAAGGATCAAAATAACTCTTAAATTAAAAATATTTACCAAGAAAATATCTTCAAAAAAAAATTTTCAAATTAAAAAATTTGGATAAATATGTCTTTAAATTATAAACCTTAATAATTTCTAAGATCCGCCATTATTCTTCATCTATCTAATCTATCTGCATATTCTCTTAAAACCTCAGCCATCTTTTGAGGTGGAATTTCTTGTTGATATTCTCTATATAAATCAAAAAATTTATCTAAGAAATCTTTCATTTAATAAGATATAAATATTAGCGTTTCATTTTAAAAGTAAAGTATGCAAACCCACCAAGCAATATAAGATTCAGAACCCCATAAGTAATCGCTATGCCGAACATGCGCGTCATTTATTTATAAAGATATATGCAGAATATAAATAAACTAAGAAAAATCCAATGACAATTGAACTTCCATAAATAAGAAAGTTCCAAATTTTAGATGATTTAGGTTTTTCAAATTCTTTTTCTTTTTCTTTATTAATCATTTATTTTCTTTATCTTTTCTCGCAGCATTACCTTTTGCTCTAAATACCAAAGTTATTGTGAGGGCAATGCTTAATATCAAAGCATCAATTAATAGATGTGGTGAAATATGCATCAGCTGATAAGAGAAATAAGAAGCTTCATAATCTTTTCGGCAATAAACCTATTAGATATAAAAAAAAGGGGGTATTTCCCCACTAATTTTAGATCGACTATGAATCACTGTCTATTTTTGCCTTTTAGATTCTCTTTAAAAATAGTATTTTATTTAACTAGAACAAGAAAATGCACTTGCAAGAACATTTTTAAAAATTGGTGATTGACCCAAGGCATAGAAGAATAAAGTTGATGATGTAAGAGTAATAGCTATTTAAAAAGACTGTTAAGTTTTAAATTTGATATTTTTGAAAATGTAGAGTTCATATATTCGTTGATGTAGCGAATTAATCCTAACTTTATAAATTAAATATTTAGCATCAAAATTTACTAAAGGATAATTTTATTTCTCCTTTTTCTTAGCTTGCATTTTTATAAGTTCAAATTCTTTTTTAGAAACCACTCTGATTTTGTATTCCGGATATCTTTTCTTCCACCATTTATTGATTGAAATATCTAATACTTCTAAATCTTGAGCACAAATCTTGACCCATAAAATCTTAGTTTCAAATTCTTTATAGAATTCCCAACTAGTAGGTGAAGCCATTAAAAATCTCAAATGAAAAATTTTATAATTATTAAAAAAAGTCTATAAATTTAGTGATATGAGTCCATGACTAAAACTTTTCTTTTTTTAATAAGAGGATTTATTTGTAGATACAGTATTTTTATAAAGTGGTGATAACAAAATTTAAAAAAATTTAAATCAGTTTAACATTTTAAGAAAGTATTATTTTAAACCTAGTTTAAATTAAAAAATATCTCCTGAAAGTAGGGTTCAAAAGCGCCCCCTCTTGGTGAAACTCTTCCAAAGAAAATATATGAAAATACTACTCTAAAAGATGCAAATTTAAATAAATTAAAAAAAGAATCAAGATTGATAATTTATGCGGCTTTTTTAAAAGGTTTCATATGCCTAAAAAAGTCATTACTTTTTTGGGAACTCATTTTTCTATATCTTTGATTTATAGCCTGGATATATTTTCTGGCTTTCTTGTCACTTTCAATTTTCTTTTTTCGAAGACGTAAAGCCTTTAAATCTTCTATTGACATGAGGTTATCATCTTCGTTGGAATTTAAATGATCAAATTGCATCAGTTTAAGAAATTAAGTATTATTTAAGTGCAAGATTAACAATCTTATTTTTATTTGCAATAGAGATAATCAACTAACTTAACTCAAATAAGTTATTCAATGTTTAGAAAGCTATGAATTTAAATATTTAAACCTTCAAATAAAAAACTTTATAAAATCAAGAAAAACTTTTAATTGAATTAGAAGGAACTTCTATAGATAAAAATGATTCCCCATAATGAGATTCGGCTAATTTTATTAGTATCCAGTAAAAGAAGTTGACTAAAGATTTCTCCATGATTATTTAGTAACTAATTTAAATAACCTCATGATTTTTGTAATAGCAATATACAAAATAAATTTATCAAGCAATCAAGATATTTATCTCATAAAGGATAGATTAATATTGATTAAGAAAAAATTGCACTATAAGGCTTTGGCTCACTCACTTTTTGTAAATGAAAAATGGCACTGCCAGATGGCTAGATTGCCAATTATTATATTTGATTCGGAATAAGTCTTTATCGGTTAATTTAATAAGATTATCTAAGGATATGTTGGTGTTATTTATTGTATCACTATGCTACAAGATTATAGTTATATCAATAGATTCAGTATTTTTGCTCATTGATATTTTCATTCTTAGAATAATATTATTGTTGATGCCTAAATAAGGTTTTATTTTGAAAAAAATAATTAAAACTTTTAAACTATTCAAGAGAAGAATTGAAATTCTAAATGCAGAGGCTGAATTAAAATTTTTATTGGAAAATAAATAATGGGATTAGCACATTGCCCTATTTGTTTTTTTTTAGCATTTGGTTCAGTTTTTATGGGACTTACTCGTAGTTATATGTTCTTTATTCTTTTTAGGTAGTTCACGAGAGCAGAATCTAATTTTAAATTAAAGTTTGCTTTTTATTAATTGTTGATATCTAAGCATCAATACTTTACATATGGATTGTAGTAAATACTAGAAAATCGTCCGATCTACTATTTGATAGACCGCAGTAAGACTCAAGCCATAGGAAGGTGACTTTAGTAAGTTTAGGAGCTGCCTCATGGTAAATTTATATTTTACTGGAAAGTCTTCGTATTATTTTTAGAAAAAAAAAAGAAAAGGTTATAAAGCTAACTTAAAGAGGATCTATTGACTTGAAATAGGATTTCAATTTTTTTAAAAATTTGACGAATTAACTGAAGTTTTTTAGCTCAGTATTTATTAATACATTATAAGAAAAACTTATTGTGAATATATTTTCTGCCTATTTAAAAATTCATATATTCGTATATTAAGTAACGATAAATTAATTTAGAAATAGCTAAATTTGTAATTAGATTTTTAAAAGGTTATGCAACCTATTTCTGAAGAACTTTACAAAAAAATAGTTGAGAGTTCTCAAAAATGAGTAAGTTACTCATTGCTTTATTAGCTTTAGATATAGGCGTTAGTCTTTCTAAAGTTTTAATTCTTTCTGAAAATTAAATTACTTAGCAAAAAATAAGCAATTGTTTACTAAAAAAATAAATAGTTACTAGTTATTGTTTTTTGATGTATCTATTTTATAAAATAATTTATTAATCCCAAAAAAGAATTACCTACAAGTAGTAGCAACATAAAAAGGTATATTCTTTGCTAATTCCATAAAGATATATCCGAATTTCCTGTAGATCTTTGCATCCAGTGAATTTGCCAAACATTATTTACTTTTTTAAAAATTGACGTAACTGTCGGTAAGTCATCATTAGGTATACCTTTATAAGTAAATTTTGAACCTAGTGCAAAAATGCACATTACTATATTTTCGCTTAAAAATTCGAATCGGTGAATTTTGGTTATTTCTGCCTTTTCTTGAACTATATCAGCAGTAATCATTTGTTCGAACCCTTTTGCATCAATAGGATTACCACTCGGTCTTATGAATAAAAAATCTGGAGTCGCATTATCAATAAAAAATGAAGCCATTTTTTTTGGATTAGCAAACTCATTTAATAATGACATTATTGTTTCTTTATCATTCATAAAAAATAAGTGAAGTATCCCTTCTAGGGTAGATCTACTATTTTAAATGTATAAATCGAAATAGGAAAATTTTAAAAAAAATTCGTTAAGATGTTTGCAAGAATTAGATTTTTAGTGTAAATCATGATCAATTCATCAAACAAATTATTACCTATTGGTAAAAAGGTCAAAAAATATTTGCCTTTCTTTATTGGATTTAAATTACTTACATTTACTGGATTTCTTACTTATTTAATGAATCGCTAAATGAAATAACCTAAAAAAATTTTTTAACTAAATTAAGATCTAGTGAATAAACAAGAACGAATTAAAAGATTTAAGTCTATGTCAAGTATGCAAAGACAAGAATTGATATTAAAGAAGATGAAAGAGAGAGGCATAGAAATAGGAAGTGGAATTCCTAATAAAAAATACGATAGCAAAGAGGTTTATGAATTAATTCATATTGCGAATTGCTTAGAAGAACTAAGAGAAAAAAAATAAAAAATATCTAGTTTTGTTTAATAAAGTTTTTTTATTTTGGTTCTCTTATTGCAGCAATAATTAATCCACCTATCAATCCAAGATTCATAAATACTGCTTTTTGATGCAAAGGGAATACATGAAAAATTATTGTTGTTGGGATAAGAAATAGTAATAAAAAGACTGAACCGATTTTTTGATTTTCTCCAAATATAAAAAATCCAGAACCAAAGATAAGACATATAATGGCTCCTACTAGAAGAATAGATGAAATAGGTTCAGGAATACCTTTAGAAGAAATATACTCAACTGTTCTCTCAAAATCATTAATTTTGTTAGGTATGGCTGAGATAAATATTGCTGAAATTGATAATCTTGAAAAAAAATCTAAGAAAGATTTGAAACTTTTATTTTTCAAAAAAGAATTTTTCATAATCTTATTATAAGAAAAAAATTTATTCGTTTGATAAGTAATTAGTCAGAAATAATTTTAAAATTTTTCAAGAAAAGTTTTCTCATTGAAAAGGATTCTATTTAATTGAAATGAATTTTTTAGACTAGCTTTAGACTAAATTATGAATTGTCTTTTTATTTTTATATAATAGTAAACTTAACTCAAATAAAAATGTTTAAGAAATTACTATTAACTTCTTTTTTACTTTTTAGTTCATTTATAGCTATATATCCCTCAAAACAAGAAAATACAAATTTTTTAGATTATTGTTATTCTCTAGAAAAAATCATTTCTAGAAATTCATTAAGAAAAAGTAAGAAATTCTCGAGGAATTTTAAGTCTTTAGCAAAAGATATTACTCTATTTGGGATTAATAAAACTAAAGGTAATTTCGCTAATAAGATAATTGATCAATATAAAAATTCCAACAAATTATTTTTTTTAACTTTTATTCCAAACCAAATTTATTGTTTAGCAGGATATTGGATTGAGGTAGCAAATCCAGGAAAATTTGAAACGATTTTCTATGATAAAAGCAAACAAAAAATTAATGAATATAAAAATATAAAAAAAGAAGTAGATGAATTTATTAAAGATATTAATCTTGAATATAAGTCTATAAAAAAAGAGTTTAAAGATTTTTTTTAGAAAAATAGAATCCTTTTTCTAAAATATTTTATTTAGTTGTTAATTTTTATTCATTTTTTTTATAAGCTAGTTCGCTGGAAAATAAATTATTTTGACTTTCTTGTCCCACCATAGGAATAGTTTGTATGTTTAGAAATAAGATCCCAACATTCTTTACAACAAAAAATCCATTTCTTATGAATTATGGATTTAGACCTATAATGAACTTTATGAGGTTTATGACATAAATCACATCGTTTCATCTAATTAAACTCTTGCTAAAGAAATTCTTAATATAAAAGAATTTGTTAGAATAAAATACGCGAATAAAATTTTCATGATGTCATCATAAAAAAGCACTCCACATCTTCTGAAGCAAAGCAGTGATAATTTAAAGTGCAAATATTTTTAATTGATTTTTCATATATTTTAATTAGAATAATTTATAATTTTAAAACTGATATTTTTACATATTTAAAAACTATTTTTTCAATAAATTCCTGTATTTCTAAATAAATATAATGCTATCATACATCTAAATCTGAACTTTAAAAAGAAACTCACAGATATCTTTTTATCGAGTTTATTATTAATATAATGATTTTAATTTTATGAACATTTACTTATTCTGGATACTATTTTTAGCCCTATGGGCAATTGTTCCTTTAATGATTATTAAAGGAAGAACTGATGAATCACCTAAGATTAAGACTTCTCCAGATGTTAAATCAAAGAAAAAAGGCTGGTTTAATTAAAGAATAATTTTATTGAAAAAAATAATAATCCTGATTGGTATGGTTATAAAAGAATAGATAAGATTTAAAATAAATATGTCCCCTCTTGGTTTATTCAATACTATGATATTTTTTCTGCTAGACAAAATATTCTGATTTATTAAATAAAGTATTATATAGAACTTGATTTTCTTAAGAAATAAAATCCACCAAATAGAGAAAATACTACTGGAAACCAAGCTGCGATTATTGGAGGAAGTAATCCCTTAACGCCAAAAGAACTGCATATAAACGATATAACATAATAAACTAAAATGAGAATTACACTCAATCCGAACCCCTGACTTTTTGAAGATCTTAAATTAGATTTAGATCCCAAGATACTACCTATTAGTCCAAAAACCAAACATGCACAAGGTAAAGTGAATTTTTCTTGAATTCTTACTTGAATTTTTCTAATCTCCTTAAGATTTCCTATCTTTTTATATATTCTTTCAGCCTCAAAGGCTTCTTTTAAAGACATATCGCTTGCATCCTTTGGGACTTTCCCCAGATCTAATGGGCCTTCAACAAAAGGGTATATATATTGTTTAAATTTAATATTTGTTGTTTGACCCATTGAATCAGTTGAAACAATACTTCCATCTGAAAAGATCCAGGAAGAATTATCTTTATCAAAGATGGCACTATTTGCTGTAAGAATCTGCTTTATATTTTCTCTGGAAAAGTCTAAAACTGTAACTTCTCTCATTATATTATTTTCAAACTTAGAGGCATAAAAAATATGCGTTAAGTATGTATTTACTTTTGTTGGTTTATTAGTGTTAGGAGCTATTCTTGATCCTTTTCTAGTAAAAATAATGTTATTTTTTCCTTTGTTAAATGAACTTCCTATTCCAGATCTTAAAGTTGATTCAGCAAGTTTATTACTAGTTGGAACTAAATTATCATTGAAATAAAAAGTTAATCCTGTCATGCATATTGAAACTGCAATGGCTGGAGCTATAATTCGAGATGTTGTAATTCCTAAAGATCTTAAAGCTAATAATTCAGAATTTGCTGATAGTTTTCCATAAGATAATAGTGTGGACAATAAAACAGCCATTGGAAATGACAAAACCAAAAAGCTAGGAAGGCTATAAATTAAAGCTTTTAAAGCTTGTAATAGAGGTAATCCATACTCAACTATCTTCCTTATGAGATCAAACATTACCCCAACAGATAATGAAATAACCGTAAAAGCAGAAATGGCAAATATCATAGGAGGTATAATTTGTCCTAATAACCATCTATCTATAAGAGGCATTGAATACCAAGGAGTAATTATTTTTTTTACATTTTTTTTAAATAGTAATTGATTTGAAAGTTTCAAAAGTAATTTATTTGATTTTTATTATGTTTTCTAGCATTATAAAATATCAATGATTTAGAGATCAATTAAAAATTATTGGTTAAGCAGACCACTTTTTGATATAAATTTTCAAAATTAAATAAAAAAGAATTTTTTTGTACTTGCAGTTATTTAAAAAATTTGGTTTCTTTAAAAAAAAGGGCAATTAATGAAAAATAAACCTTTATTGCAAAAGTGTATATGTTTACACTGCCAACAAAAATTAAATCAGATTAACAGTTCAAGATTATATTGGAGAAAATTAACTTTAAATAAAAATTTAAAATAGTTCCCCTTTTTAACTTTCTAATATTCTCATTTATTTCTAAATAAGAAATTTTTCGGAATCTTTGAATAAGATAAAAAATTATTTTATTGAAGCTTATTATTAAAAACTCTTGTAAAATTTTAGTTACTTAGCTTTTTGATTTCTGTTGTAGATTCTATTTTCTCGATTAAAAAGAAAAAGGATGATAAAAATACAAGCGGGAATAAGAATAAAATCTATGGACATAACTATTATGTATTCTATATTTCTATAGCAAAAGAATTATTTTTTGACAAGCACTTTATTGGACTCTAATGATTTTTCAGTAATAAACTATTTAATTTTTTTTCTTTTAAAAAATAAAAGAGCTTACAAGTATCCCACCCGCAAGCTCATGACGACCAAGTTAGCTTCAGTTTACCTGATGTTAACCAGCTAAGCACTTCCTAAATGCTTATAGTATCTTACTAAGTAAAATTACTTATTGTGAGTATAAATGCTTACTTCAAATATTTTTTCTATAAATTTTATTAAATAAATAATTTATTTAAAATTTTTTTCAATAAATAAATTTCGTTTAACAAAACTGCTACACAATAATTATCAAATACTCCCGAAAGGATATTTTCCATGTACTTGGTTTACATAAGTTAATATTTGTGTTACTTTAGTTAACAATTACTTTTATTTTAATGTCAAACTCTGAAGTTACTACAGAATCAGGTGGAAGACAAAATATGTTCCCTTCCGAAACTAGGCCTTATATAGATGAATCAGTTTCTTATGAAGGGTACCCCCAAAATGCAGAAAAAGTAAATGGCAGATGGGCAATGGTTGGATTTGTTGCACTGCTAGGTGCTTACATAACTACAGGGCAGATCATACCTGGAATTTTTTAATATACGTTCTAAATTCTTTTTAGGTTTTGTCTCAAATAATTAATACAAAAAAAATTAATATCTAATAATTTTCTTTAACTTTAACCTACTTAGTCAATAAGTCTGAGATTAAAAAAAACCAAATAAAAGTCATAGCATTAAGACTAAAAATTACACCGATAAATATATATGCAAATTTTTTCCCAATGAATGCTGTCTCTGGTTCAAGCTTTACTCTCATAAAATTCTAGAATTATTTTGATTAAGATAGCATTATTTTTTTGTTTTAAGAATTAAAAAACAAAAAGGATATAATAAATTCTTTGATTTTCAGACTTTTTTATTTGATAATTCTTCATTTTCCTAAACTTCTTTTTGGGAAGCTTTTTT